>JAEEPD010000072.1 GCA_016284575.1 Bacillota bacterium
AGCTTCAGGAGCAGACCGAGCAATGGAACGCATTTTCCGGCGCAGTTAACAAGATACTGACCCCCAGTGAGATCGGGCAGCTGATCTGAAAGGCAGCAAAATGTCAGATGCATATGCTTCCATAAATCAATGGCTGAGCAAGGTTATTAGCCATGTTCGCTATACACCGGACAGGGCTGCCGTCCGGGATGAGCTGCTTGCGAATTACGAGGATCACATGGATTCGCTTATTTGTGCCGGTGTGCCGAAAGACCTGGCAGAAAAAAGAGCTCTTGAGGCGCTGGGGGATCCGGATGAAACAGGGGCTCTTCTTAACAGGATCCATTCACCCCTGCTTGGCTGGGCTTACAGAATCAGTCAGTGGATGCTGTGCGTGGTTCTGATCGTTCTTGTTTTTGTGATCAGCTGGCATTTGTTCAGTCCTGATATCTTTACCAATCCTTTTTACTACGGCTATCCAGTCCCAAGTTACTATGAAGAGCATTTTGCCTCCTCCTTTTCTGCAGAATCGGAGGGGGAGCTTCGCCCGACAAAAAGAGGGACTGCCACAGACGGCATCAGGGCAGGCAAATATAGCTTCGAGCTTGAGCAGGCGAGCCTCAAGGCCTTTGACAACAGCGATACCGGTGAGCTTACTGTAATCTTAAAAGCTACTGCAGCCCTTTACCAGGGGCCGCCCCATGTCCTTCTCAACAGTATCTACGCGGAAGATGATTTGGGCAATCAATACCGTTTTGGATATGCAGGGCCGTATCAGGGCGAATTCATGAGCGGAGAGCTGTATATCAGCCTTGTAGGCCGGGCGCTTGGGACCTACTACATTAAGATCAGTATTCCGAGCAGCGATAAAAACATGAACTGGCTCGACATCGTACACGAAAAAGAGCCAAATGCCTTCAGACTGCGTCTTTTCTTCGAGGAGGTAAAGGATGACGACAAAGAATAAAAACTCTTTTGCGCTCAGAAAACAGCGCCTGCTGAGAAACATGGCTCTGATCCTTTCGATCCTGCTTTTGCTTTGGATCAGTTTTGGCATGCCCGCACTGAATAAACGAGCTGCCTGGAACCAGCTGCTGGACGGATATCTGCTCCCCCACACAAACTACGACATGGAACTTAGCGCCACGCCTAAATCTTCAATTCTTTTGAAAGAGATCGATGGACAGATATATCAGGGAACTGTAAAAAGGGATTCCCTGTTCATATGGCGAAACAGCGGGATGCTGACCATAACACCAAACGCCGGGGATGCGTACATTATTCCGCTGCTCCCTGCAATGGATGATGGGAGTCAGTGCTGTTTCGCAGTGAAAGCCGATTGTGATATGGCTGAGCTGACGCTGGAAATGGAGGGCATGCAATATCCTCTGACTCTTTTCAATAAAAAGGCTGACTACTTTCTGTTTATGCCGGACGCAAGTCTGAAAGATCAGGAAAAAAGCTTGCGGTCACTCTACTATCAATTTATCTATTATTGGGATTATGCCCGCATGGATGACCCCCGAGGCTGCTACAAGGAAAACTATGCTTACCCCGGACGCCTGATTTTTAAGGGTTACGACGCTGAAGGAAGACTGGTTTCAGAAGCAGAAAGGGAATTATAATATGAGATTACAAAAGCCGGCGATGGATCTCGCCGGCTTTTTCTTTTATTTGCTGCTTCTGCTATTTCACGACCTTTGCGTAGTCCAGCAGCACCAGGATGCGGGCATATTCGTCCACGGCGTCTGGGGCGTAGCGGCCGAACTCATAGGCCAGCTGCTTTGCGGCCTCCGCGGTGGTCCGCTTGCCGTCGAAGTAATAGCCTATGGCGGTGAGGGCAGGACCAAGCTTCGGAGCGTATTTCTCGGAGAAAAGATCTATGCGATTCTGGATCTCCTCCGGGTAGACAGCCCTGGGCTTACGGATCTGGAAGGGTGTCTTCACGGTCCTTTCGATCACCAGGCTGTACTTTTCCTTCTGGCTCTTTGTAACAGGGCTCTTTACCGGCCTTGATACCGGATCAAAGCCTGCCAAAAGTTTCACCAGGCTTCTTAGGCGAAGCTTTTCACCGTCGAGCCATTCAAAGAAGGCCCCTTTATCTGCCTCTTCGCAGAGGTCCCAGCCCTTGAAGCTCTCGATGGCACCGCATCTGAAATTCGTGTAGGCCTCTATCCTTCCGGGGTAGAAGCGTTCATCCATGCAGCCTTTAGCTCTTAGGGTATTCAGTTCCTTTATGTACTCCGCCGTGCGGGCCAGGCCCGTTTCGATGATGACCTTCGCATCCTCCTTTTCCAGGTTCGCCAGGCTGTATGCGTAGGCAGCCGCCAGTGCTGTGGATCTGGACAGGATGAAGGGATCCACCTTGTCCAGGGTGTCGGTGGAGGTGTGATAATACCTGTCCGGCCACTGGCCCAGCATCAGGCAGGGAACTCCGTTGGCCGGATCCGACCAGATGATGTGGTCTGAGCCTCCGCTGAAGCAGGTCTGGTGACTGTTGAACATGGGGCACCAGGCTTCGGGTCCCATGCCGCTGACCTGGTGCTTTATCTCGTCCAGCACCACCGCCGCTGCGTCACCCACAAATGAAGGCATAGCCAGGGAAAGGTCCGTGATGGTTATGGGTCCGTAGCCTGCAGTCTGGCGGGCTCCCACCATGTCCAGGTTGAAAGCAGCCTTTATCTTCTCCGCCTTCTTTGGATACTTGGCCAGATAGGCGTAGGTGCCGGAAAACTCCGGGATCAGAAGCATGCGTATGCCGCGCTTCAAGGGCGCCAGCTTTCCGCAGTCCACCAGGGTCTTTATGGTATTCATGGCCTCGATCACTGCGCCCACGCCGCTGGCGTTGTCGTTGGCAGAGGCTCTTGGGTGACAGAGATGGGCGGTCAGAAGGATCTCCTCGTCCGTCTCTCCCGGAATAAAGGCCTCCACGTCCTCGATGAAGCCATCATAAAGGGACGAGTCCACCTTGCAGCAGACCTTGGGATACTCCTTCTTTGCCGCCAGCTCCCTGCAGAGAGCAGCAAACCTGTCTCCCTGCCTGGGGGTCAGAACAAAGCCGAAGGCCTTCTTCTGACCGGGCTTCCACCAAAAAGACGTGTAGCGGCGGGTGTCCGACTGGTCGTGGCGGTCCCTTACGAAGGGGGCCTGCAGCACGAAGTCGGTGATGAGTCCTGCCGCACCACGCTTCTCCACAGCCCACTCGTAGATGTCGTTTATGTCGCCCCGGTAGAATACTATCCTGCCCTCAAGCTCCAGCCCTTTGTAGGCCTTTTCATCTGCGCCCTTGTCCAGGAAGACCACGGGGACAGGTTCCTTTGAAAAATCGCAGGGGGCGCTTTTCTGCATGACGGAGATGGCGCAGGCGTCAAAATCCGCCAGCCGTTCCTCGTAAGGATAGACCAGATCGCACCAGGCTCCCTTGATGTCCCACTCGGCAAAGGCCGGGTACGGGCCCCAGAAGCCGCCTTCCTTAGCCTCAAAGGACAGGACCTTTCCGCCCAGACCCATGCGGTCCAGCTTTTCCTTAACGTGCTGCGCCGCCGCCCTGTAGCCTGTGGAGGCCTGTATGCGGTGGTAGGTGGATACCTCGGCGACAGTCTCAAAGGCCCTGTCACCGCTGATGTGCTCAAGTATCTTCCGGGTGTTTTCTCTTATCATCGGGAGTCCGCTCCTTTCATAAAACCATCCTGCTTATGAAAAAGGACAGCCTAAGCCGTCCTTTGATTTGTTGCTATTTTGTTGCTTCCTCGAATTCATCCAGCATGTATTTGCGGATCCTTTCGAAGGTCTCAAAGTCCTTGCCGCCGCAGGGCTGTCCGTCCAGCTTGTCCGCCCGGACCACCAGCTTGCTGGAGCTGGTCACCAGGATCTCGTCCGCCGCTCTGAGCTGATCCAGATAGTAGACCTCCTCCCTTACGGGGATGCCAAGGGCCTTGCAGGCCTTTATAAGGTGGGCTCTTGAGATTCCGGGGAGTATAAGCTCGTCCAGAGGCGCAGTCCATAGGGTGCCGTCCTGAAGTATGTGCACATTGCTGTGGGCGCACTCGGTGACCCTTCCGCCGGGTCTGTAGAGCACCGCCTCGCCGCAGCCTGCCTGCTTTGCCTTTTCTGAGGCCATTACCGCAGGCAGCAGGTTCAGAGTCTTGACATCGCAGCGGTGGAAGCGGATATCGGGCTCTGTTATCAGCTGTATGGGAGTCCTGCCGTCGGACATCTTAAGGGGTGTGACGGTTATCCAGAGATTTGCGTCGCTGTCGGGATAGACATGCTGGCGTACTCCGGTACCGCGGGTCACCTGCCAGTAGAGGAAGAGTTCTCCCTGATCCATCTTCTGGACCATCTCGTACAGTATGCGGGCCATTTCCTCCTTGCTTACGGGCATGGTTATCTCAACCTCGCCTGCGTTCCTGTACATGCGGTTAAGGTGCTCATCCAGCGCGAAGATCTTGTAGTTGCGGACAGGACCCGCCTCGTATATGCCGTCCCCGAACCAGGAGGCCCTGTCGTTCATGGGAACTGACATCTCCTCCAGAGGACCGAATTTTCCGTTATAATATCCGAGTTTTTCCATAGTATTGCTCCTTTGTAGGTATTTATACAAGCATAATGCCAAAATCCAAAAATTTCAATGATAAAGCACAAACTTGTGCTATACTGTTCTTAGTTATTATATTTTAACACGAATTTCAGGAGGTACGTTATGGCACTTTTTGATAAAGTTAAGGAAGTTGGCCTGAAGGGTCTGGACAAGGCTCAGGATCTTGGCAATCAGGCAAAGATAAAGATCGCTCAGGAGAAGGCCGAATTTAAGGTTAAGGATCTCTACACAGAGGTTGGCAAGGCTCTGGTGGAAAAGTTCCCTGAATTCTTTACCGAGAATTTCGCTGAACAGGCTGCAGCTCTTGGTGAGCTTCAGGCAGAGCTTGCAAAGCTGGCAGATGAGATGGCTGCAGCAAAGGAGAAGGTATAACAGCTCCGGATGCAGTATTTTAAGATAAAAGAGACCCTTGAAGCCAGCAGCTACGGCGCCGTTTTAGAGGGGCCGGAGCAGTTTGTGGCGGTCCTGACCCCCGAGGAATGGCCATCGCTCAGGGACAGCTTCCGCATGGGCATCGACATGGAGATGCCAGGCGCAGAAATTCACGAGACCCGGGCCATAGTCAATTATGACTCCCTGACCGGGGGCTTTTCTGTGCCCGACAGAAAGAACATCGACGGGCCTGACTTCGATTTTTCCTTCGCCCTGGACGAAAAGGGCATAGTCTTTATAGACGGCAGCGGCTTTGTGGAAAAGAAGATCGGCTTCATAGCAAAAAGCAAGAAGTGGAAGCTTCCCAGCCTGGAGCGCTTCATCTATGATTTTCTCGAAAGCATCATCGATGGGGACCTGGCTCTGCTGGACGAAAAGGAGCAGCGCCTCATAGAGATCGAAGATTCCATGGAGAGCGACGACGCAGCCGATTACCCCAGCATGCTCAACGATGTCCGTGGGGAGCTTCTTACCATGCGCTCCCACTACGAGCAGCTCATAGACCTGGGCCAGGAGCTGGAGGAAAACGAAAACGGCTTCTTCGCAGAGGGGAATCTGCGCTATTTCCGCCTCTTTACGGAAAGAGTCATGCGCCTTCAGGACAATCTCACGAATCTCAGGGACTACATTGCCCAGCTCAGGGACTTTTTCCAGGCCAAGGTGGACGTGAAGCAGAACCGCATCATGACCATACTGACCATCATCACATCGATCTTCATGCCCCTGACCCTGATCGCTGGCTGGTACGGTATGAACTTCAAGTACATGCCCGAGCTTTACACGGTGTGGGGCTATCCGGTGGTGATACTCATAAGCATTGCCATCGTTGTGGTGTGCCTTGTGTACTTCAGAAAGAAGAAATGGCTCTAGGGTGACGCACCGAGGCGCGGCGCTGACAAAAGAAACAGAGGACCGGAAACTGCCAGGCAGCTCCGGTCCTTTTGATTTGGCTTATTTGATTTTTGACTGCAGCTTAATTTGAGCTTTTGAGCTGCTCCTGAAACTGAAGATACTCTATCGGGTCCACATTTTCTCCGTTCAGCAGGAGCTCAAAGTGCAGATGAGGGCCAGTAGAGTTTCCGGTGGAGCCCACAGTCCCGATAACAGCGCCGGATTCCACTGATGCACCCTCCTCCACAGAGATCTTGTCCATGTGGCAATAGCGGGTCACGATGCTGTTGTCGCTGCTTCCGTGTTCTATCTCTACCGTATAGCCCCTGCCGCTCTGCCAGCCTGCGCTTTTTACGGTCCCCGCTGAGGTTGCATATATAGGCTCACCCTTGGACTGAACTATGTCCACGCCATTATGCACTGCACCATAGCGGGTCCCAAAGCCCGAGCTGATCTCCGTGCTGTCCACCGGCCATACCCAGCCTGTGCCGGACAGATCGATTTTTGAAACATCAACTGTCAAATTCTGCGCAGGCGACGGATCTGCAGTGCCCGGAACCACAACTATGTCAATCGCTTCGTCATCTTCCTCAACTGCGAACAGTTCCTGCAGCCAAACCGGAACCTCCGCTCCATCGCCCTTAAAACCGACCATTTTGCCATCTGCGGATACAGCGATATACCTGTCTACCACATAGCTCAGGCTCATACCTGCATCCTTTGGCATATTCTGTTCCAGCACAGCTATAACCATAGGATCGTGATCCATCAGAAGATCAAAATCACTTTGAGATGCCTCCGAAAGCGTCTCTTTTGGGCCCTCCGCGGCCACGGGATCTGTCATCAGAAAGACCGCCAGGGCCAGGCAGGCCATCAGGGACAGCGCTATCACTGCCCTTGTGGGCTTTTTATACCTGAACATATCTCTTATCCTTTCCTTTACCCCTATTTCCCCGAAGGCCAGCGGGCAGGCGGAGATCAGCCGCCTTTCAGCAGCGCAGCTCAGCAGCGCCTGGGAATAATCCGCGACGCTCTCCCTGTCCATACCGCGGATCACCTTTTCATCGCAGGCCAGCTCGATATCCCTGCAGAACAGCCTGTAGCCCAGCCAGCACAGCGGGTTGAACCAGTGGACCGCCAGGATCAGCCATCCAAGAGGCTTCCACCAGTTGTCTTTTCTCAGGATATGCGCTTTTTCGTGGCGCAGCACGTTTTCCCTGGCAGCCTCATCGAACCCCGAGGGCAGATATATCTTCGGACAGACAACACCGAGTATAAAGGGACTATGGATGTCGTCGCAGACCATGATATTGTCCCGAAGGAGGACCGACGCTGCCACAGCTTTACGGAGCCTAAGATAGCTCGCAAGCGCATAAAGCAGCATGGCTGCCATGCCCAGGATCCAGACCGCCGCCAGTATGGGCACCCAGACCTGCAGCGGATTTGCGCTGTCTCCTACGCCCGGGGTGAAGCTCTCCGCTATCACCGGGTTGATGCTGCTGTCCACCGCCGGGATCCCCGAAGCGATGGCCGGATGAGGAGACATCATGATGTCCTCCGGTATGGTCTCGCCGCTTGGTACAAGGCTGAGGGCGCTCTTTATGGTAAAGGGAAGCATCAGCCTTGCTCCTGCCAGAGCCCAGAGCAGGCAGCTGATCCATTTCGGTGCCCTTTTCGCCAGCAGCCGGAACACCGCAACAGCCAGTATTATCCAGACTGCGCTGATGCTCATGTTCAGCAGCTTAAGAAATACTGCGCTCATTGCTCTCCCTCCCTGTAGGCATCGATCAGCGCCTGTATCTCCTCCAGCTCCTTTTGGCTCAGCTTTTTCTGAGACGTAAAGGCTGCGATGAAGGCGGGAAGGGAGCCGCTGAAGCTTTCCTCCACAAAGCGCTCGCTCCTTCTGGCATAGAATTCGCTCCGGCTTATAAGCGGGATTACGATGCCGTTTTCATTTTTGAAGAGGCCTTTCTCGCACAGCTTTCTCAGGACTGTGTAGGTGGTGGGCTTCTTCCAGTTCAGCTCCTTTTCGCAGATCCTGACCAGCTCTCCCGAGCCTATGGGCGCCCGCGCCCAGACTATATCCGCAAATCTGGCCTGAACCTCTCCTAATTCGATCTCTGTCATGATTACCCCCTTTTGAACAAAAATACTGCAGTTTGGTTTATCCAGGATAAACTACGCCTTAAGTTTATCCTAAGTAAACCAGATTGTCAAGAGAATTTTGGCAATATAAAAAGCCGGCTCCGCTCTCGCGGAACCGGCCGATCAACATTAATCGTTTATAGGCGATAGACTATCAAGCTTTGATTTTGCTATTTTACCACCGTTGTCTGGCTTACGGGGATGCTGTCTATCCAGCCCAGCCAGTCCACGGTTATAGGGCCGCCCTTGTAATTGTAAAGGGTGAATCTGACCCTGTTGTTGGGATAGACCTTGAGCACATAGGGGAAGGGGAAGAGCACGTCCTCATCGACCACAGCGCTTTCGGTACCTGCAATGGTATGGACAGTGGCATTGCCCTTTACGGCGTGGCCTTCGCTGCTCATGCCGGACTGGCCGCTGCCCCTCCAGAAGAGCCTGCCGCCGGAGAACTTAAGATAGGTCCCCATGTCGCCTTCTGTCATGCGGTAGTCGAAATCGTGCCAGATACCTGTGGGGGCATTGGAGGACGTAGCCTTGTCCGCCTCGTCCTGCTGAGAGTTCTTTATGCTGCCAAGCACCGCATTCACGATGCCGTTGGCCAGCTCCTGCCCCGCCTGATAGGCAGCGTCCTTATTGGGATCGCCTGAGGAAGCGTTGCCATCAGTTGCAGAGCCGGGGGCTGCGATCACATTGTTTCCGCCGTTTACGAAATACTCTATGAACTCAGCTTCATTTTCCGGGGTATACTCGCTCAGCCGCATCACAAACTTGTCGTTTTTAAACCAGCCGGAAACATCCTCGCTGCTCCTGAAGCCCAGCAGCCCCAGCATGGCCTTTACGCCGCCTATGGAGCCGTCGAATCTGAAGGACATTTCGCCCCTGTATATGCCGTAGGGGGTGGGTCCCACATGGGAGCAGTTCAGATCCAGGGTGTAGTCCACCTTGGCCAGGCCTGCCACGCTAAGACTGGTGGTACCGCCGGCCCTTATGGTCCAGACGAAGCCTTCGTTTCTAGCCTCTTCTGCCAGCCCCTCCTCCCGCATCATGTCAAAGGCGTGGGATATTGGAGTGAGGCCCGGCTTTTTAGCAGCCTCCCACATTTCCTTTATTTCACTCATAGCTGTCTCCTTTCCGGCAGCGCTCCGGCGCCGCCTAAAGACTGGTTATAGATATCCAAGAGTCCCCAGAGTGCTGAGGAATATAAACAGGGTCAGGACCGAAAGCAGCGAAGTCACCGCCACGATCTCCCCAGCCAGCTTTTCGTTGCCGCCCATGGATACCGCCGTGCTGTAGGAGTTCACCGCAGAGGGCGACCCGCTGTAGATCAGCACCGCGATCAGGTTGGCGCCGCGGATGCCAAGAAGCACCGCCAGAGGCACTATCACTGAAGGCAGAATTATCAGCTTTACCAGCACCACCGCAGAAAGATGCCTTACCCAGTTCTTCATCTCAGCAAAGTTGAAGCCCGCTCCAAGTCCCAGCATGGCGCAGGGCGTAGCCATGGCAGCCAGCTTGCCAACAACGCTGTTCATCACAACAGCTGGGACCTTAAGCCCCGAAAGATTCAGGGCCAGACCTATGATGCTGCTAAGGACCAGAGGATTTGTGACGATCTTCTTCAGCATCTTGGAAAGCCCTATGCTGCCGCCCCTTGCGGACTCAAAGGCAATGGTGGAGCAGGTATTGACGATGGGCGTCACCACCGCCACCAGCACAGCCGTCATACCCAGCTCGCTTCCGAAAAAGCTGGAAACGATGGGGATAGCCAGCAGGTTGTAGTTGGCCTTGTGCATGCCCTGTATCATAACAGGCGCAATGGTGGGCTCCTTTATCCTTGCCTTTACCGATGCCGAGATTATCAGGAAGCTGCAGATGCAGCTCACCGCCACAAAAAGGGCCAGCTTTACGTCGAAGGCAGTCCTGATATCTGCGTTATAGATGCTCTGGACTATGTTCAGTGGCAGAAACACCTTAAAAACCAGCTTGCTGAGGCCCGAGGCGGTGTTTTCGTCCAGCAGACCCAGCCTTCTTAAGGCATAACCCGTGAGCATAAAGCCCAGCAGCGGAAAAACTGCATTAAATGACAGTACTATCGAATTCATTTCCCTTTATTTTCTTCTGAAAAGATAGAAGGGCACGTCGAAATCCTTCACCTCTTCCCAGAGCACCTCCCTGCTTGCATAGATCATGTTTCCTTCCACCTCCACGAGGCCCTTGCGGCCCTCCTCTTCGTACTTTGTGGGGGTCTGGGAGGGATCCAGTATGGCGTATTTGCCGTCAGCTCTCCTGTAAAGGATGAGCATGAAATGCCAGCCGTGGGTGAAGACGCCGATGTGGCCGTCCTTTCTATCGCCCGCGACCTCGACCACGCAGACGCCGCCTGTGGCAAGCCACTCGTCCACCTCATCAAAGCTGGCGGTGCCCTTCCAGTCGTAGTTCATCTTTTCCGCAAAGGCGGGGGCAAAGGGACCGTAATCGGTTCCCGCTGCAGCGTTTCCGCCGCTGGCATAGGCCAGGTCCAGCGCATCCTCTAAAGCGAAGCTGCTGTTGGGAGTCAGTCTGTCTGCTGCCATTACCGCGCAGCAGAGTCCGCAGCCGCCCACAGCCACATTGGACACGCCGGTGCCCAGGGTGACGGGCTTCATATCCGGCTTTACTTCGAGATTTGCCAGAAATTTCGAAGCATCGGCCGCTCTCTTATATCTCAGATAAAAATCGTAGTCCAGGGGCTTTCCTGCCTTATACATAAGGTGGGGGTGCTCCAGCTGATTCACATACTTCATGGCCTGTCCTCCTTACTTCTTAACGAATTCGCCGCCTGCGATGACCACGTTTATGGGCTCGACCTCGATCTTCTCCCAGACCTTTTCAAGCACATAGGGCTCGTTTGCAATGTAATCGTCCAGTTCAGCCCGGCTCTCAAAATCCAGGACCAGAGCGGAGCCCTTCATTTTGCCCGCCTCGTCCAGCAGGCCGCCAGCCATCACTATATGGCTCAGCATTTTCTGCATACCCTCCAGATGGCGGGGACGTACCTCCATCCTCTTTTCCAGCATGCCTTCTCCATCGTATGCCTTTACTAAAAACTGCATATCCTTCTCCTTGGATCTTAAACGATCCTGTCCGGGTGATATAATTGTCTTCACCCCTATTATACAGATTAAAACAATAATTACAAAACCAAAAAGAAATATCCCCTTCTTCGGCTGCACTTCGGAGCCGATTGGTGATAAAATAATCTTATATCTTATGAAACTCCCGATTGAAAGGATAACGATACCATGCAAAAGAGTGAAACGAAAAGGATACTGTGGAAGATCTTCAGTATGCCGGGGCTCTGGCTCCTGTGCCTTGTGCTTATGATACTGGGACAGAATCTCGGATCCCTCCTTTACCTTATACCCGGAGCCGAAAGCATGTCCGACGCATCCCAGACGGCATTCTTCTACGTTTTGTTTATTGGGATCTGGGCAATAGTCCTGCTTCACATGCTCATCTGGAAGAAAAACCGGCCTATATTCAAGGCTCTTTGGACCGGCTCTCCCGGAAACAACATAAAAATGTTCCTAATCGGCTTTTTCTTCTTCGGCATGTTCCTTAACGCGCTCTGTGCCTTTGCCGCGCTGCTGAATAAGGACATTTTCCTCAGCTTCTACTGCTTTGAACCGCTTCCGCTTCTTTGGATACTTTTCTGCGTCTTCGTCCAATCTTCAGCTGAGGAGCTGCTCTGCAGAGGCTTCATGTATCAGAGGCTCAGAAAAAGCTATGAAAACCCCTGGGTGGCCATCATCGGAAATTCCGTGTTTTTCGGGGTCCTTCACCTCTTCAACGCCGGGGTAACGCCCCTTGCCATAGTCAATATCATAGCCGTGGGCATTCTTTATTCCATCATGGTCTACTGCGGCAACAGCATCTGGTGCGCCATGGCAGCCCACACCGCCTGGAATTTCACGCAGAATATCATATTCGGCCTGCCAAACAGCGGCTCTGTCGTGCCCTATTCCATATTCATGCTTGATGCCAGCACCGCCAGAGACAGCCTCTTTTACAATGTGGGCTTCGGCGTCGAAGGGACTGTATTTGCGGACATTCTGCTGATAGCCGCTGCCATCGGCCTTTATCTCTGGTATAAAAAACACCCTCAGCCCGAGTACAGGATCTGGAAGAGCGAAGAAAAGGCCGAAGCCCCGGCAGAAATTGCCGATGCCAAAGCTGAATAGCACTTAAATCTGCAGCAAACCCCGGAAGCCGTGCTCCGGGTTC
>JAEEPD010000073.1 GCA_016284575.1 Bacillota bacterium
GTTGAAGGCAAATGCAGTAAGTATCTCTATGATGGTGGTACCGCTCACTACAGCAGCAAGAACATTGATACTGTAGACAAAAAGCATCACAACAGTTACAGTAAGGAACCAGATAAGCAGCCTGCCTATACTTACGATCCCCGGGTATTGACTATTTACAAACGGGGTCAGAGTGAACAGTACCAGCATGGTGATGAATGCCGGAGCAATACTCATGACATAGCCACTGATAAAATTTGTTATGTAAAGTGTCTTTCTGCTGAAGGGCTGCGTGTGTATCAGATTTGTTGCAGCTGGTATATTCAGATAGTTGAACACCTCCGCGCAGCAGATAACAGGAAGAACCAGGCTCATCAGAACAAAAACGAAATGTTCCTGTTCGACAATGCTGCTGATAATGCTTCTGAGTGAGCTCTGCATCATGATCAGGAAGGGTCCTGACAGGAAATAGATCAGGAACGCCACCAGTTCCATGGGCCAGAAACGTTTGAAGTTTTCTTTGAAAAGAGCAGCGGAAAACAGCTGCTCCCTGCGGGATGCGCCGCTATTTAAGGACTGCGCTGACATCGCTGTTTTCACCTCCCATTTCGTAAATGAATACTTCTTCAAGAGACAGAGGCAGTATATCCATGATCTTAGGGCTTGCGCTCCCGAGAACTTCCTCCACCTTTTCCCGCTTCTCTCTTATGATCGCCAGATGCACGCTGCCTCTGGTCTCGTGATGCACCATATTGAGCCTTCCAAGAGCCTCCATGCCTTCAGCATCGTCATCAAAAGCAACCTGGACCTTGTGGATATCGCTCTTGAGCTCATCCAGGTCCTGTTCTATCTTCATCTCCCCTTTTGAGATTATGCCTATTGAATCGCAGATGCCCTCCATCTCCCTCAGGTTGTGGGAGCTTACCAGCACTGACATAGCCCTTTCAGCCACATCGTCCACCACATAGCTCCAGACCTTTTTGCGCACCAGAGGATCCAGTCCGTCTATGGGCTCGTCCAGCACAAGAAAGTCCGGTCTGTGGCTCATGACCAGTATAAAAGCGGCTTGTTTCTGCATACCCTTACTGAAGTTGCCGATGCGGGTGCCGGCGGGAAGCTCAAAGTCTCCCAGCATCCTGTAGAAGCGCTCGCTGTCCCACCTCGGATAGATACCCTTGTAAAAGTCTGCCATATTCTTCATGCTGTAATTTCCATAGAAATACAGCTCGTCTGGAATAAAGCCCAGCCTTGCCTTGATGGACTCGTTGTTCATGACCGGCTGCCCGTCCATCAACGCCTCGCCGCTGTCGGGTATCAGAATACCGGTCAGAGTCTTTAAAATAGTTGTTTTTCCGGAGCCATTGACTCCTATCAGTCCGTATATCGAACCGGTCTTTACATGCAGGTCCAGATGGTTAAGCGCCTGAAAACTGCCGAATCTCTTCGTCAGGCCTCTTGCTTCAATCATCGCTGTCCCTCCTTTCTCCTATGGCCTCCGCCACACGTTTCAGTACATCCTCCCTGGACAGGCCCAGATACTCCATTTGCTTAGCAATTGAAGTGATCTGAACAGTCAGCTCCGCCAGCTTCCCCTCGTCCGGAGTTACCTCCGGCCTTTCTGCCACGTAGCTGCCAAGCCCCGAGGCCGAGTAGATCCAGCCCTCCTGATCCAGCTGCCGGTATGCCTTCTGTATGGTGTTGGGGTTTACCGTAAGCTGGGAGGACAGATCCCTGACCGAGGGGATCCTGTCACCGGGTTTGAGGACGCCTGAAACGATCAGCTCCTTGAAGCCATCGACTATCTGTTCGAAAATGGACTTTCTGCTTTTGAGATTGATCTCGAACATTCTCTGGCAATACCTCCTTTGTGAATTAAGTGTACTACTACGCATAGTACACTGTCAAGCATAATTTGAGACATTGGGGGCGGTTTTTCGTTGCATTTGCAATGTATAATCGCTATAATCTGTTCTGCTGGGAGGTGTGCAGTATGAACAGATCAATACTGAATAAATGCGTGCTTTTCGAGGGTCTTTCGGAGGGCAGTCTTGAGTATGCTCTGGATTTCTTCAATGCCCAGGAAAAGCAGTACAAAAAGGGCTGGCAGCTTCACCATGAAGGTGACGTAATGCGAAACTTCGGACTGGTGCTCAGCGGACAGATACAGGTCTTCATGGATGATTTCGACGGCAACCGCATGATAATGGCTAACGTTACCCCCGGCACCACCTTCGCCGAATCCCTCTGCTACCTTAAGCGGATATCCCCTGTAAATATAGAGGCTGTGCTGGATTCCACTGTGCTTGTAATGAATACGGACAGGTTAAACAGCCCCTCCGCAAGCCCAAGCCAGATGGATCTTCAGCTTGCAGGACGATTCACCGCCATGCTTGCAGGCCGGGCCCTTTCCATGAATGACCGCATACAGATCCTCAGCAAGCAGAGCATCAGAGAAAAGGTCATCACCCTTCTGAGCCAGCACAGCTCAAGAGAAAGCAAAGGCCTTGTGCGCCTCCCCTTCAGCCGCGAAGCCATGGCCAGGTATCTTGGAGTCAACCAGAGCGCCCTTTCAAGAGAACTCAGCAATATGGCAAAGGACGGCATCATCGAATTCAAGGGCAGCAGCTTTCACATCCTATAAGCTTATTAAATAAACAGCCCTATACTTTGTTAAATTTTCAGCAATTTCACCTAAGTACGTTGCAAATGCAATGTACTTATTTTTCATTTGCAAGTATAGTTGCAGAGGTTTAAAAATAACGCACTTTGTGCGCTGAATAAGAAAGGATAATGCAATGAAAATCAAAAAGTTTACCGCTTTATTACTGGTATTTGCTATGGCCGGTGCCCTTCTTTCAGGCTGCGGCACAGCAAAAAAGGACGACACGGAGATAAATGTGGGCGTTCTTAAGGGACCCACCGGCATCGGCGCCATCAAGATCATGGACGACTCGGAAAACGGCGTATATCCCAACTATCACTTCACCCTGACGCCTGAGCCCACGGACATCGTAGCCCGCCTCTCCAATGGGGATCTGGACATCGGAGCCCTGCCCACCAATGTGGCCTCCAACCTCTACAACAAGACCAAGGGCGGCGTTCAGATCATAGCGCTGAATACCCTGGGAGTGCTCTATGTGCTGGAAAACGGCAATACCGTAAACAGCCCTGCGGATCTTAAAGGCAAGACCATCTACTGCAACGGCCAGGGCAACAATCCCGAGTTCATGATCAACTACATCATCCGCTCCGCAGGACTTGAGCCCGGCAAGGATGTTATGGTAGAATTTCTTGAGGCCAGCGACATAGCCGCAAAAATGATCAAGGGCGACATAGACCTCTGCATGCTCCCCGTTCCTGCCGTTACCACAGTAATGATGAAGAACGAAAACGTGCGCCAGGCCCTTGATGTGGCTGAGGAATACAAGAAGGCTGCCAATGACGGCAGCGTGCTCACCATGGGCTGCCTGGTGGCAAGGACTGATTTCATAAAGGAGCATCCTCAGGCTGTAAAGCAGTTCCTGGAAAACTATGAAGCAAGCATTCAGGATGTTCTCAAGGACGTGGATGCAGCGGCAGAGCTGGTGGCAAAGTATGAGATCACCGGAAACGCTCAGATCGCTGCAAAGGCCATCCCCGATGCCAGCATAGTCTGCATTACCGGAAAGGACCTGAGACCCTCCGTCGAAGGCTACTATCAGGTGCTCTTCGATTCCGACCCCAAGTCCATCGGCGGAGCCATGCCCGGAGACGACTTCTATTACACCGGAAAATAACTGATGACCCGAAAAAAGCTTACGGAAAACAGAATATTCAAAACCTTACTGGCGCTGGTGTTCTGGCTGGGAGTGTGGCAGCTCGCAGCCGGAGCTGTGGATCAGGAGCTTCTGATCCCAGCGCCTCTTGTTGTTGCTGAGCATCTTGCAATAATAGTTGCAGGCCCTGACTTTTGGGCAGTCATAGGCACATCCTTTGCCCGCATACTCAGCGGCTTCATTCTTGGCTGCCTTGCAGGCACCCTTCTTGCCGCCCTCTGCAGTATATCAGCTGTATGCGGCGCCATAGTAAGGCCCTTCATAAAGGTGGTCAGCTCCGTGCCTGTCACAAGCTTCATAATACTGGTGATGCTCTGGCTTAAGTACACCTACGTACCCGTTTTCATCGCAGCCCTTCTGGTGGTCCCGGTGCTTTTCGGAAACGTCAGCACAGGCATAGAGGAAACAAGCCGTGAGCTGCTGGAGGTGGCCAACATCTACCGTTTCGGAAGGCTCAAGACCCTTAAGACTCTGTATATTCCATCAGTTCTCCCCTATTTCTGGTCCGGGGCCTTCACAGGCCTTGGACTCGCCTGGAAAGCAGGCATCGCTGCTGAGGTTCTGGCTCTACCCAAAAGAGCCATAGGAAGCGGCATGTACTTTTCCAAGCTGTACCTTGAGACCGCGGACCTTTTTGCCTGGACCATAATCGTCACTGTCTTCAGCTTCGCCCTCAGCGGCATCCTCGGCATCTTCATGGACAGACAGAAGAAAAAGGACAGGAAAGGAGGCGCTGCCAGATGAAGCTGGAAAAGATAAATGTCAGCTACGAGGACAAGCAGGTCCTTAAGGACTACAGTGCCGAGTTCAGCCCGGGGATCAGCCTTCTTACAGGACCCAGCGGCTTCGGAAAGACCACCCTGCTTCACACAATAGCAGGCCTAATAAAGCCGGAAAGCGGCAGCATAGAAGGCGCTCCGAAGCGCCCCGCCCTGATGTTTCAGGACGACAGGCTCTTCCCCTGGCTTTCTGCCCTCAAAAATATTGAAATCGTCTGCGATGATGAAGCAAGGGCCCGCAGCCTGCTGAAGGCCGTGGAGCTGGAGGCAGAGGCAGATTCCATGCCGGAGGAGCTTTCAGGCGGAATGAGGCGCCGCATTGCCCTTGCCAGAGCCCTGGCCTTTGGAGGCGACATGCTCCTTCTTGATGAACCCTTCAAGGGCATGGACATAGAGCTCATAACAAGGCTTGCGCCTCTTATAAAGAGCCAGACCATACCTGTCATCATCTCTACCCACTCCCCCGAGGAGCAGCAGATAATAGGTGGGACCATCATCGAGATGGATAAATTATGACATAATTCCATACACAATTCGAAAAACACTCTCGTTGAAGGGAGTGTTTTTTTGTTATATAATCATAAAAATATATTTTGACATGGAGAAGATCATGATCGAATTCAGAACCATAAACGAAGAGCTGGCAGGCTATCTGCGGGATGAGTCCCGCAATGTGGGACACGCAGATAAAATAGCCTTTCCAAGGACCGAGGAGGAGGTCTCAGAGGCTCTCAGAGCCTGCTGTGAGGCTTCTGTACCTGTCACCATACAGGGCGCAAGAACAGGCCTCTGTGCCGCAGCCTGCCCCGACGGAGGCTATATCATCAATGTCTCAAGAATGACCTCCGTTCTGGGGCTAAAAAAGGACGGCGAAGACTACATCGCAAGAGTACAGCCGGGCCTGAGCCTTACGGAATTCCGCAAGCAGATCAAAAGCCGCAGCTTCAATACCGCGGGCTGGAGCGCCGAGGACAAGGCCTGCTTTACCCTTTTTGCAAGGGACAGGCTCTACTGCTTCCCGCCCGATCCCACCGAAAGCTCTGCCGAGCTGGGCGGAATGGCCGCCTGCAACGCCTCCGGTTCCCGTTCATACCGCTATGGAGCCATGAGGGAGTACGTGGAGGGCTTAAGGCTTGCACTTGCTGATGGCAGGATAATTCACATAAGGCGCGGAAGCTGCTTTGCAAAGGGCCTTAAGGGCGTTCTGAACTGCCTTGACGGCAGCAGCCTGGAATTCACCCTGCCCTCCTACAGGATGCCCGGGACCAGCAAAAACACTGCCTCCTACTACGTTAAGGAGGACATGGACCTGATAGACCTCATAATAGGCTCTGACGGCACTCTGGGCGTTATAACTGAGCTGGAGCTGAGGCTTATTCCTGAAGACCCAATAGTCTGGGGCGTTTCCTGCATGTTCGGCCGAAGGACCGATGCCATAGCCTTCTCAAACAAACTCAGGGAAAGGCTCACAAACATCGCTGCCATCGAATACTTCGACGATGGAGCCCTGAGGATACTGAGGCGCCAGAAGGCTGAAAAGCAGAGCTTTGCCGCCCTTCCGGACATCCCGGAAAGCGTGAACTACCTGATCTACTGCGAGATCCACTGCCAGGAAAGCGAGGAGGCTCTTAAAAGCCTTTTCACCATAGGCGATGCCATGACTGAGCTGGGCCTTTCCGAGGCAGACAGCTGGGTGGCAAGGGAGGACAGCGAGATCGGCCGCCTCATCTTCCTTCGCCACGCCATCCCTGAAAGCGTCAACATGATGATAGACGAAAGAAAGAGAAAGGATCCTGTCATAACCAAGCTCTCCACAGACTTTTCAGTTGATGCGGACCACATCGAAGAGCTTTTCGACATGTTCTACACGGACCTTGAAAAGGAAGGCCTTGAGAGCGCCTGCTGGGGCCATCTGGGGAATTATCACCCCCACATGAATATCATCCCCGCAAGCGCTGAGGAATACACAAGAGCCAAGAAGCTAATATCCGAATGGGCTAAAAAAGCCGCAAAAATGGGCGGTACCGTGTCCTCCGAGCACGGCGTCGGCAAGATCAAAAGGGATTTCCTGAAATTCATGTACACCGAAGCTGAAATAGACGAAATGAGAGCCCTGAAGCTCTCCTTCGACCCCAAGAACCTTCTTGGAAGAGGAAATCTCTTCGAGGTGAAGCAATGAACATAATAGTCTGCATAAAGCAGGTGCCCTCCACCAACGAGGTGCGCCTGGACCCTGAAAAGCACACAATAATAAGAGACGGCAGGCAGTCGGTCATTAACCCCTTCGATACCCATGGCATCGAGGCAGCTGTCGCCCTTAAGGAAAAGCATGGAGGCAAGGTAAGCTGCCTTTCCATGGGCATTCCCGCAACGGAAAGGCTGCTGAGGGACGCCATAGCCAGCGGCGCTGATGACGCCCTGCTCCTGACTGACAGAGCCTTCGCGGGGGCTGACACCTATGCCACAGCCTATGCACTGGCCTGCGGCGTCAGAAAGATGACCGACCCGGACCTTATAATCTGCGGCAAGATGGCCGTGGACGGCGACACAGCCCAGATCGGTCCGGAGCTGGCCTCCCAGCTTGGCATACCCTTCCTGAGCGACGTTACTGAGATAATCGAATCCGCTGAGGACCATCTCATCTGCCGCTGCCAGTCCGACGGAGGCAGCATGGTCGCAAGGATGGAGCTTCCCGGCCTTATAACCGTAACAAGAGAGCTGAACCAGCCAAGGTTCCCCTCCATCGCAGGCATCAGAGCCAGCAGGCAGGCCTCTGTGGTCAGCATGGGTGCCCAGGAGGTTGAAGCAGATCCAAAGCTCATAGGCTTAAGCGGTTCCCCTACCAGGGTCGTAAAAAGCTACGCTCCCGACAAGGAGACAAAGGCCCAGGTCCTGAACGGCCCGGCAGCGACCCTTTCCCAAACCCTTCTTGCCATGATCAAGGAGGCCAAATAGCATGAAAAACAAAGAGATCTGGATATACATACA
>JAEEPD010000074.1 GCA_016284575.1 Bacillota bacterium
TTCGGAGTGGGCTTTCCCGGGTATCTCCAGAGCCCAGTCGGGGTGCGCCCTGTAGAGCTCGCTCTTTACGCTTACCATCTCCGGCTCCACCCATATGCCGAAGTCCATGTCAAGGGCGTTTATCTTGTCGGCCAGACCCTTGAGCCCGCCGGGCAGCTTCTTTCTGTTCACTTCCCAGTCGCCCAGGCTCTGGGTATCGTCATTTCTGGTCCCGAACCAGCCGTCATCCATCACGAAAAGTTCAATGCCGACGTCCTTTCCGGCCTTTGCCAGCTTAAGGAGCTTGGATTCGCTGATGTCAAAGTACGCTGCCTCCCAGCTGTTGAGAAGGATGGGACGGTCCTTGTGCTTCCATTCACCCCGGACTATGTGCTCCCTGACGAAGCGGTGCATGGACTGGGACAGGCCGTTGAAGCCCTCCCCGGACCAGGCCATGACTGCCTCCGGAGCCTCAAAATCGTCTCCCGGCTGAAGCATCCAGCCAAAGCCCTCCGGGTTGATGCCTGTAAGGAAGCGGGTCTTGCCGAAGGGGCTCACCTCCGCTGTTTCCAGGTGGTTTCCGCTGTAGATCAGGTTGAAGCCGTAGACCTCGCCGCTGTCCTCTGTGGTTGTCCTGGGATGAAGCATCACAAAGGGATTTGCTCTGTGGGAGCTGGCGCCGCTGCGGCTCTCGAGGGAGAAGCGCCCTGCGTTCAGCAGGGTGTCTGTTCTCTGCATCTCTCTGGCCCAGGCGCCGGTAAAACCGGTGAACACATAGCCGGGGCGGTCAAGATCCAGCTGCAGGCTCATTAAGCGGCGTATGCCCACGGGCTCCTCGCCCAGGTTTTCCAGCCTGGCGCTGCGGGTTATGACATCGCAGTCCTCAAACACATAGTAGTGGATCTCCAGCTTAAGGCTGTTTGCCGCATCCCGCAGGGTTATGCAAAGATGCTGCGCATCTGCTTTCTCAGCCTCGCTCTCTGCCTCGGGAGCGGCTGCAGCATAGGCTTCTCTCGATAGCGCTGCTGCCAGCCGGTCTTCTGCCTCGGGTGCAGGCTCTGAACTGTTTTCTTCCTTATCTGCCTCGCACTCTGCTGCAGGATTGGCTGCGGCCCCGGAAACACCCGTCACATCCTCAAAATAGGATCCGGGAAGGGTCCTGAAGGGCAGCTTTTCCGAAAGCAGCTCCGCCCTCTCAAATACGAAGTCCGAGCTAAGGCTGCCGTCGGGATTGACCAGCTCCAGGTAAGGCTCCCTCAGGTCCCCCTTGCCGGGCGCCGAGAATTCGAGGCGCATGTCGTCCAGACTGTACTGGGGATGGTCCTGGTCGTATATGACCGAGGTGCCAGGTCCAAAGGCATGCTTTTCCTTAAGGGGTTCAAGGGCCGCCAGCAGACGGCTGCCATCGGCTGAAGCTTCATCTATGAAGCCCGAAGGCCCTCCCAGCTGCAGCGGCGCGCCGTAGTACAGGTGCTCCAGCTGGCCCGTGGGAAGCAGGGCAAAAGCATACGCAGTCTTAGGTGTGCTCAGTATAAAGGCTTTGTTTCCTATGTTTTGAATCATTTGAGGCCTCCGTGTCAGTGGGTCTGTACACCACTTTCCTTGTTTTTCGATGAATGGTGATATAGGACCAGGCTCTTAAAAACGGTGTTTCTCACCAAATTTATTTATCTCTACTTTTCGGTGATAATTATTCAATCAATATCATTGATTTGGAACGATTCTAAATACACAATAGGCCGAATTTTGCATTTTGACAACCTAAAACTCTAGAAAAAGTATCACCAATCCGGAAACCCTCGGAAAAATGGTGATACTTATCCTTTTTTCGATCGGCAAAACGTATCACCAGGTTATTTGTTTTTTATGATTTGGTGAAAATCCGTGCATCGATCAGTTATTTCTTCTCAGCAAGCTGTCTGCTGATATCGTTGACCTTTTCTTCTGTCAGCAGGTACTTCTTTTTGAACCACAGTATGGCTATGAAAAGACCTGCGATGGGGATCAGGGTCATGGTCATGCGAAGACCAACTCTTGAACTGGCAGCAACCTCAAGGGAAAAGTCCTTCACCATATCCGCCTCGGACACCTCGGTGCCGCTCTGGAGGCTGAATACGGACAGGCAGATGGAAGCCACGAAGGCCGCCAGACCGCTGGCCAGCTTTACCACAAAGGTCTGCATGGAGAAGATCACAGATTCGTCGCGGCGGCCGTTCTTGAGCTCGCCGTACTCTACGGTATTTGCCAGGAAGACGGTGGTCAGCACCTGCAGAACGCCGTTGGCAGCGAAGATGAAGAAGCCGGGCACGAAGAGCACGAACACGTTGTTCATGTTTGTGAAGGCTATTCCAAGCAGCACTGCGTAGCCGATTATGGCGCTGGCAAGGCAGATGTAGAATATCCTGATGTTGTCCGCGAACTTTCTGAGCAGCGGGTAGAAGATCATCATGGACAGGATCTGGATGGCGCCGCCGAACATGTTGAACAGGGTGTAGCTGTTGTACCAGCCGGTGCCGCCGAAGTCGTACTTGAAGAAGTAGATGACCAGATTCGAGGTGATGTAGATGGAGCAGTTGATAAGCACGATGGCTATAACTATGGCCATAGCCTGATCGTTCTGCACCAGAGCCTTGAACATCTGTCCAACGGAGGCGGTCTCCATGTCCACCGTGGCCTTTTCCTTGATGAAGATGCAGGTGATGGTGATGAAGACTATGAAGAGTATGGCGATGATCAGGGCGAACCACTTGAAGCCCAGGATCTCGTTGGCGCCGCCGATGGCGTGAACGGCCATCATGGTGAAGATGGTCACCAGAGCTGAGCCTACGCCTGCGCAGGATCTTGCCAGAGTGGTCAGGCCCTCACGCTCCTTGCCGCCCTGAGTAAAGGCGGGGATCATGGACCAGTAGGGGATGTCCATCATGGTGTAGGTAACGCCCCAAAGAA
>JAEEPD010000012.1 GCA_016284575.1 Bacillota bacterium
TTAAAGAGGTACGCGAGCTGGGTTCAGAACGTCGTGAGACAGTTCGGTCCCTATCCGCTGTGGGCGTCGGAAATTTGAGTGGAGCTGTCCTTAGTACGAGAGGACCGGGATGGACATAGCTCTGGTGCACCAGTTGTTCTGCCAAGGGCATAGCTGGGTAGCTACCTATGGAAGGGATAAGCGCTGAAAGCATCTAAGTGCGAAGCCCCCCACAAGAACAGATTTCCTGTCGAAAGACTAAGACCCGTGGGAGACTACCACGTTGATAGGTCGGAGGTGTAAGCATGGCGACATGTTGAGCTGACCGATACTAATAGGTCGAGCACTTGACCAATGGTTTTCCAAGATTCGCATTGTTTAGTTTTGAGGGTACATGCCTTCAATTGAATATCTGGTGACTATAGCGTGGAGGTTACACCTGTTCCCATCCCGAACACAGTAGTTAAGCTCTTTAGCGCCGATGATACTTGGTGGGAAGCTGCCTGGGAAAGTAGGACGTCGCCAGTTAGACCGGAACTCTGAAATACATGGTATTTCAGAGTTCTTCTTATATAAGAGTTCTTCAGTTAAACTGCTTTTATTCAGCTCTCTGCTGTGATATACTTAATTGTTAAATATCGCAGCTTTTCAAGGCGGAGAGGATTTATGATCTATATAGTCGGCAAATACGTATTGTGGGGGCTCCTCTGCCTTCCGCTGGTCATACTGGTCTTTTACGCCTTCAGCGATCTTATGGGAGATATCCTGAATATCCACAGAGAGACTGTTGACAGAAAAAAAGAGCTGGAGAAGGAAAGACGCAGGCGCAGACTTTTTGAAGACGAGTACCGTCAGCGTCACAGATAGGAGTATTGCTTTGAAAAAAGGCCTTTTTATAAGCTTTGAAGGCCCGGATGGGGCAGGAAAGAGCACGCAGCTTGCTATGCTCTCGGATTACTGCAGATCCAGGGGGCTTGACATAACAGTAACCAGAGAACCCGGCGGCACGGCCATTTCTGAGAAGATCAGGCAGATAATACTGGATCCGGAGAACAAGGAAATGTCCGCAGGCTGTGAGGCGCTTCTTTACGCGGCTTCAAGAGCCCAGCTGGTGGATGAATTCATAAGACCGGCAGTGGCAGAGGGAAAGATCGTTCTTTGCGACCGCTTCGTGGACTCCTCCATTGCCTATCAGGCCTATGCCAGGAAGCTGGGGGAGGGCGTAAGGACCATCAATATCTTCGCCACAGGCGGCACCATGCCGGACCGCACCTTTTTCCTGAATATCGACCCCGAAAAGGGGCGCGAAAGGAACGTGGATGCAGGCAAAAAGGACCGCATGGAGCAGGAGGAGCTGTCCTTTCATCGGGCTGTCTATGAAGGCTATAAAAGGATCGCCGAGATGGAGCCTGAAAGGGTCATCGTCATAGATGCAGACAGGAGAGCGGAGCGGGTCTTCGAAGATATAAAACGTGAATTCGACAGGCTCATAGAGGAAGCGGAGCAGTAGAGCATGGCAGGAAGCCTCGAAAAGGTCACAAACAATCTGCAGATAGCTCTGCAGCTTCATAAAATGATTGCTTCGGGGAGACTGGTGCACGCTTTTCTTTTCTGCGGCGGAAGTGCGGAAAGCCGGAAGGAGCTGGCTTCTGCCTTTGCCGAAGATCTTCTTGAAGGTGACATAATAGATTATATATGCGTCTCCAAGCCGGAGGACAAGCAGACCATAGTTGTGGACCAGATAGAGGAGCTTCTTGCAAAGCTCAAGTATAAGCCCTATGGGAAAAGATATGTTGTGGTAATAGAGGACGCACACCTGATGCGTCCCGAGGCTCAGAACAAATTCCTTAAGAGCCTGGAGGAGCCTGTCAGCGAAACAGTCTATATATTGCTAAGCGAAAGGCAGTCAGCCATGCTTCCCACCATCGTTAGCAGATGCAACAGCTATTTTCTTGAGGATGCGGAGCCTTCGGCAGATCCCCTCATTGAGGCTGCGGCGGATGAGCTGTTTAAGCTCACTCTGCAGGGTGCCCCTTACTATAAAAAGAAGGCTGCTCTGGCACCGGTGCTGAATTTAAAGGAAGACCAGAGAGAGCTTGCCGTGAGTCTGCTTGAGATATATTCAGAACGGCTCAGAAGGGGTCTCTCGCGCGAGAAGGGGGACTTTACGAGTAATTCATCAAAAAGGATGCTAAGGGCGCTGGAAACGGCTCAGAGAGCCTTGAGGAGCCTCAAGGAAATGGCCAGTCCGGCATACACCCTCAAATCCCTTTGCCTTATCATATAACAGGAGGAACAATGATAAAAGTAGCAGGAGTCAGGTTTAAATCCGCAGGCAGGATCTATTATTTCGATCCCGTGGATTTTGACATAAAGAACGGCGATGCTGTAATTGTGGAGACTGCAAGAGGCATCGAGTTCGGCCGCATAGCCATGGAAACTGCCATGGTGGATGACAGCAAGGTGGTTCAGCCCCTCAAGCCCATTATCCGCATGGCTACCGAGGCCGATATACGCAAGGCTGAGGAGAATGAAGCCAAAAAGGGAAGGGCCCTGGAGCTCTGTCAGGAAAAGATAGACAAGCGGGGACTTGACATGAAGCTTTCGGATGTGGAATACACCTTCGACGGCAGCAAGGTCATATTCTATTTCACCGCCGATGGACGTGTTGACTTCCGTGAGCTTGTTAAGGACCTGGCCAGCGTGTTCAAGATGCGCATAGAGCTCAGGCAGATAGGCGTAAGAGACGAGACCAAGATGATGGGCGGCATAGGCTGCTGCGGCAGGCCTCTTTGCTGCAACAGCTGGCTTCCGGACTTTGCCCCGGTTTCCATCAAAATGGCCAAGGTGCAGAACCTGTCCCTCAATCCCACCAAGATATCGGGCATCTGCGGCAGACTTATGTGCTGCCTGCAGTACGAAAATGACACCTATGTGGAGGCGAGAAAGGGCATGCCCGAGCTTGGCGAACGCATCAAGACAAGAGACGGCATAGCTCTGGTTTACGATGTAAATGTTCTTGAAAACAAGATAAAGGGCAGGCTGATACTTGAGGAGGGCACTGCGGATAAGGCCCCGAAACTGTCTCCGGATTTCTATACCTATGGAAAGGAAGAGATCACAAGGCTCAGCGGAAAGCACATTGCTAAGAAAAAGAAAGAGGACAGCTACGACAGCGAGCTGCTGGAGCTGGCTAAGGACTGATGGCGGAAAGAACTGACGATACAGGCTTTGGCGGACTCAGGCTCATTCAGGACAGCGACGATTTCTGCTACGGTGTGGATGCGGTGCTTCTTGCGGACTTTTCGAGGGCTTCTGCCGATGACAGGGTGATAGACCTGGGCTGCGGAAACGGAGCCGTATCCTTCATCTGCATGGCAAAATACGGGCCGAAGAGCATAGTAGGCATAGATATACAGGAGCGGTCTGTGGAGCTGGCAAATAAGAGCCTGGCATTGAATATGGCCTCTGCAGCCGGTGCAAAAGGACTTGACCGCATGAGCTTTCAGCTGCTGGACATAGTGGATGCCCCGGGGCGCTTTGGGAAGGCTTCATTCAGCCTTGCAGTCTGCAATCCTCCTTATTTTGAGCAGGGCTCCAATGTGCAGAGCTCAGGTGATGCGCTGTCTCTGGCCCGCCATGAATCCACAGCATCTCTTAAGGATATATTCGAAGCAGCAGCGGCTCTTCTGGCCCCAAGAGGGCGGCTATGCATGATACACAGGCCTTCAAGGCTGGGAGATCTGATGGAATATCCCAGGACTTTCGGACTGGAGCCAAAGGCTCTTCGCATGGTATGTCCAAGACCCGGAGAAGCTCCGAATCTGGTACTTCTTGAGTATGTCAGGGGCGCAGGGAAGGAGCTTCGGATAGTTCCCGAGCTGTGCGTAAGAGACGAAAGCGGGGCATACAGCAGGGAGCTGAACAGCATTTACGGCAGATAAAAAAGAGTGTCCCTTATTGGCATTAAGGCCTTTGGACACTCTTTTAAATTTCTTTTTGTTGATCTGTTAGAGAGCCTTAAGCTTCTCGAGGCAGTTTCTGCACACGTTCTTGCCCTGATACTGGATAACATCAGTAGCTTCATTGCAGAAAATGCAGGCGGGCTGATATTTGCGGAGAATGATGTCATTTCCCTCCACATAGATCTCGATGGGGTCCTTTTCGTTCAGATCGAATGTGGTACGGAGTTCCTTGGGAATTACGATTCTTCCAAGCTGGTCCAGCTGTCTTACGATTCCTGTTGCCTTCATTGTTCCCTCCTGATACTTAAAATATATACCATGTAAAAATTTACTACTCAATAATTATTGTATTTTCTTTTGGTGAAAAGTCAAGTCAAAAAGGAATTTACTTGAAAAAAACTGAAATGCGAAGCAGTCTTTGACAAAGCGCTGTGAAGTATATATAATTACTAAAAGTTCGTTTAAAAATCAACTGATTTCGGAGGGAATTCCTGTGGCAAAGTTCATTATCGAAAAAACCGGCCCATTGGTAGGGGAGGTGTCCATCAGCGGCGCAAAGAATGCGGTCCTTCCCATTCTTGCAGCCACCATTCTTACGGACGAGCCCTGCGAGATCAATGATGTGCCTCTGCTCAGCGATGTAGACGTAATGTGCCGCATTTTAAGATGCGTAGGAGCAAAGGTCGATGTAGATGAAAAGGAGCACACCATAGTCGTGGATGCCAAGGGCATCAACAGCTCCGAGATCCCCTATGATCTCGTGAAGATGATGAGGGCTTCTATTTTTACCATGGGACCGCTTATCGCCAGAACTGGTCATGCAAATATGGCTCTTCCGGGAGGCTGCTCCATCGGAAGCAGGCCTATAGACCTGCACAATAAGGGTCTGAGAATGCTCGGAGCAAAAATCACCGTGGATGAATTCTCCGTGGATGCATACGCCCCTAAGCTCAAGGGCTCATTAGTGTATCTTGACTTCCCCAGCGTGGGTGCCACCGAAAACATAATGATGGCCGCAAGTCTGGCGGAGGGCTATACCACCATAGAAAACGCTGCAGAGGAGCCTGAGATAGTAGATCTGGCCAACTTCCTGAACAAGATGGGTGCAAAGATAAAGGGCGCAGGAACTGACAGCATCAGGATCGAAGGGGTAAAAAAGCTCCATGGTACCAGGCACGCTGTAATTCCCGACAGAATAGAGACAGGCACCTTTATGGTGGCAGCTGCTATTTCTAGAGGAGATGTTCTAATTAAAAATGCTCTGCCCGATCACGTCAGACCTGTCATTGCAAAGCTTCTGGAATGCGGTGCAACTGTAAATGACGAGGTGGACGGCCTCCGGGTAAGGGGAGACATCAACAGACTCGTTGCAACTGACATCAAGACTTTGCCTTATCCCGGCTTCCCCACAGATATGCAGGCTCCCTTCATGAGCCTTCTTACCACTGTAAGGGGCACAAGCACCATAATAGAGACCATTTTTGAAAACCGCCTTCAGTTGGCAGGGGAGCTGTCACGCATGGGCGCTAACATCAGGGTCGACGGCAACATGGCCATAGTTCCCGGAGACAAGAGACCTCTCCACGGAGCAAATGTTATGGCAACGGATCTCAGAGCAGGCGCTGCTCTTGTTCTTGCCGGGCTGGTTGCTGAAGGTCATACCGAAGTGTCCGATATCTATCACATCGAGCGCGGCTACGAGAATTTTGCTGACAAGCTCAATTCCCTTGGAGCCAATGTTAAAAGAGTTGAATAATAAAAACGGATCCTCTGCCGATGAATGCTGCAGGGGTTCTGCATTTTAAATGGCTGCCCGAAAAGGGCAGCCATTTTTCAGCTTTTTCTGACTATTGAGCCTACTTCTTGAAATATCTCTTGTAGAGACCTTCGAAGCCTCTTCCGTGTCTGGCTTCGTCTCTTGCCATTTCGTGGATAGTGTCATGAAGGGCGTCGAGATTGTACTTCTTGCAGAGCTTTGCCAGGTCGGTCTTGCCCTGAGTAGCGCCGTATTCGCAGTCTATTCTCCACTTGAGGTTCTTCTCGGTGGAATCGGTCATATTGGGCTCCAGAGTGGATCCGAGCAGCTCAGCAAACTTTGCAGCGTGCTCAGCTTCTTCATAAGCCGCCTTTTCCCAGTAAGCGCCG
>JAEEPD010000075.1 GCA_016284575.1 Bacillota bacterium
GACCAGTCCGAAGTGACCGAACACCAGAGCCACAAGCAGAACGCCGGAGGTGCCAAGGGACAGGCCCATGATCTCGATGCGGCCGATGAGGTAACCAATAGCGCTGATGAGGAAGATCAGCAGGTACTGGTTCTTGATGATTGCTAACATTTTGAAGCTCCTGTCAAACTATAACAGAGATAATTACTGAAGGTATTTTATCACTTTTGATTATCGGTGGACCATATAATGAATGATTGTATATTTCTATTTTTCGATAGCTTCTATCGACAAAAGGGGTTAGCCTTGGCTATTTGTGGGAGATGGCGTAGAAAAACATGTACTGCTGCATTATTCCTGCAAAGCCTTTGTAGCGCTCGAAGGGAAAGCCCTCCGGGTAGTGGGCGTCCAGTATGCGCTGTATCCACACATCCACCGGGAAGGCGTCTATCCTGTGGTAGGCGAAAAGGCTTATGCAGTTGGCCACCTTCTCCCCAACTCCCTTAAAGCCCTTGAGGGCTGCCATCAGGTCCTCGTATTCCGCAGGAAGAAGGCCCTCAAGAAGGAATGGATATTCGGTCATGTCCATGGCCGCAGCCTTTATATACGGCGCCCTGTAGCCCAGTGAGCAGGTCCTCAGCTCCTCATCCGTTGCCGCCGCCAGCTCCTCAGCCGTGGGGAAGGCATAATAAAATCCCCCCTCGGCCCTCTCGTCCTCTATCCTCCTGCCGTATTTACTGCAGAGAGCCTCAACGCAGGACTTTATGGCAGGAATGTTCTTTCTCTGGGATATTATAAACGTGATGAGCATCTCCCAGGGATCCTGTATGAGTATGCGTATGCCCCTGCCGTAATCCGCCGCCTCCGTCAGGAAGCGGTCTGAAGGATCCACGGAAGCCCTGTACTCTGCGTAATTCGCGTACATGTCAAAATAGGCTCTCCAGTAGGCTCTGTATTCATCCTCGCTGCACATGAGCTCGGCTCCGTAGATGCAGCCGTCAGCCTCAAGTTTGGCCCCCTCCGGCTCCCTTAAAAGCAGCAGCCTGTCCTCAGCCATTAGCTGCCACCAGCCGTCAGTTCTCCTGTTCATGCGGAAAACCTGCCCGCTTTTTGCTATCTTTTCAATGCAGAAGTCTTCGTTTGTTAGAAACATATCCGAACATTTGCCCCTTTCCGGCAATATTTATTCGCAAGTCCCCTCAAAAAGAACTTGCGCGGCAGACTTTATTATACTAAACTAATGCCATATTTTTACGCAGGGCAAAAGCCTGCGGCCCAAAGGGAGAAGTACCATGAGCAAGATCATTATACCAGAAAACTACAAGTCTAAGCTAAACAATTACGAGACTCAGAAGGCCATCGGCCTTATCCACAACGTTTTTGAGCGTCACCTCAGCCAGGCCCTGAACATCACCCGCGTGTCCGCCCCCCTCTTCCTGGAGGCAGCCACCGGTCTTAACGACGACCTCAACGGCTATGAGCGCAAGGTGGATTTCGACATAAAGGAGGACGGCCGCCACTGCCAGGTGGTTCAGTCTCTGGCCAAGTGGAAGCGCCACGCCCTTAAGATCTACGATTTTTACGTGGGCAACGGCCTTTACACTGATATGAACGCTATCCGCAGGGACGAGGACCTGGACAACCTCCACTCCGTCTACGTGGACCAGTGGGACTGGGAGAAGGTCATCCGCCCCGAGGACCGCAATTTCTTCTATCTGCGCAACACCGTGGAGAAGATCGTAAACGCCATCTGCGACACCGAGCTGGAGCTTAGGGCCAAGTTCCCCCAGCTGAACCAGCTCACGCCTAAGGACAGAAACGTGTTCTTCATCAGCTCCCAGGAGCTTCTGGACATGTATCCTGACAAGACCCCCAAGGAGAGGGAGCAGGCCATAGTCAAGGAGCACCACACCGTCTTCCTGAGCCAGGTTGGCGGAGTCCTCTCCAACGGCGAGCCCCACGACGGCAGAGCCCCCGACTACGACGACTGGGATCTGAACGGCGACATCCTCTTCTACAACGAGATCCTGGACGATGTCATTGAGATATCCTCCATGGGCATCCGCGTGTCCCCCGAATCCCTGGACCGTCAGCTCACCATAGCAGGCTGCGATGACCGCCGCCAACTGCCCTTCCACAAGGCCCTTCTTGCCGGCGAGCTTCCCTACCCCATCGGAGGAGGCATTGGCCAGAGCCGTCTGTGCATGCTGCTCATGGGCAGCGCCCACATCGGAGAGGTGCAGTCCGCAGTATGGGATGACGAGACCCGCCGTCTCTGCGAGGAAGCCGGGATCAATATTCTGTAGTTTGATTTTTACGAAAGCTGTGGTATACTTACTGCAGCTTTTTTATTGCTTTTTTGACGGCAGTCCGGCTCGCCCCGGCGCCGGATACACATATACAATGGCAAAACAACAGGTCCGAAAAACTGAACAAAGCTTTGGCATCAATTCCCTGGTCCTCAGGCTCATTGCCATCCTGGCCACCATCGCCTACTACCTCAGAATACATCTGAACATAGGGCCCGAGCTCTTCGGCCACCTCAACTGGCTGGCCTTCCCCATCTTCGCCTTCATGCTTGCAGAGGGCTTCGAAAACAGCTCGGACCGCTACCTCTACCTCAGGCGCATACTCATCTTCGCCCTCATAAGCGAGATCCCTTTCAACTACGTGGTCAGCGGCAGCTTCCTGAACACCGAAAGCCAGAACGTGCTCTTCACCCTGCTGGCTGGAGGCATCTGCATCTACCTGGCGGAGACCGTAAGGCTGGAGACCAATAACCTCTTCCTCACCATCCTGAGCGAGGTCCTGCTCTGCCTTCTGGCCTACAAGGCAGGCAGCCTGCTGAGCCTGGAGATGGCCTCCTACGGCATACTGATGGTCATGATCTTCTACATAGCGGAAAAGATCACCTATCCCAAGCTCTTTATGCTCCTCTTCTTCGGCAGTCTGAGCTTTGTCATGAAGACGGACAACCACCTGATAATAAGCTTCCTTGGCATAAATCTGGCCTTCAACGAGGTCGCCACCAGCATCCCCGCCATGCTCTGCATCTGGCTCTACAATGGCAGGCGCGGCCCCAACAGCAACGGTCTGAAGCTAGCCTTCTACCTCTTCTATCCCCTGCTGCTCACAGCCATTGCCATCGCAAAGCTCAGTCTTGCATAGACAGCTATTCATTTTGCACTTTAAGCGTCCCTTCCATTGCGGCAGGGGCGCTTTTATGATATTATAAGTTGTTGATAAAAATCACAGAAAGGACCTGTATATGAGCTACGAGATATTTGAAACCAAGGAAAGGATCCTGGCGGAAAACGACAACTCCGCCGAAAGGACCAGGCAGGCTCTGAAGGAAAACAAGACCTTCTTCATAAACCTGATGGGGTCTCCTGGAGCAGGCAAGACCAGCACCCTGCTGCACATCATTAAAAGGCTGGGCAGCAAGTACAGAATAGGCGTCATGGAAGCCGATGTGGAATCCGATGTGGACGCAAAAACCATTGCAGATACAGGCGTAAGAGTCATACAGCTCCACTCCGGCGGCCTCTGCCACATGGATGCTGACATGACCAGCCGCGGCATGGAGCGCATGGGCATCGAAGGCCTGGATCTTCTGATCATGGAAAACATCGGAAATCTGGTGTGCCCTGCCGAATTCGAGGTGGGCGCGGACCTGCGCCTGGTGGTGCTCTCCGTACCCGAGGGAGACGACAAGCCCCTCAAGTACCCCCTGATGTTCACCGTGGGAGACGTGGTCCTTGTAAACAAGATAGACGCCGCTCCGGCCTTCGACTTCGACATCGAAGCCTTCAAGCCCAGAGTTCTGGCACTGAACCCCAACGCCCTGTTCTTCCCAATCTCCGCCAAGACCGAAGAAGGTATAGACGAATTCTGCAGCTGGCTGGAGAAAAAGATCGACGAAAGGAGAGCTGAATATGAGGCTGATTAAACTCGAAGAAAGCATCACCGAATCCAACGACCGCGACGCTGAAGCCCTCCGCAAGGAGATGAAGGAGCGCGGTACTCTTATGATCAACCTGATGAGCGCCGCAGGCTCCGGAAAGACCACCCTGCTTTCCCGCATCATCACAGACATGACAGACACGAAGATAGGCGTTGTGGAAGCCGACATCGACTCCACTGTGGACGCCGAAAAGATCGAAGCCTTAGGCGCCGTGGCCATCCAGGCTCACACCAACGGCATGTGCCACATGGACGCAGGCATGACAGCCAACGCCCTTCACGCCATGGGCTACGATGGACTGGACCTGGTGTTCCTGGAGAACGTGGGCAACCTGATCTGCCCCGCCGAATACGACACCGGCTCCGGCGGAAAGCTCATGATCACCTCCGTTCAGGAGGGAGACGACAAGCCCCTCAAATACCCCCTGATGTTCATCGAAAGTGACGCCCTGGTGGTAGCCAAGATCGACGCCATTTCCTATTTTGATTTTGACCTCGAAAAGTTTAAAGAAAGGGTATATAATATCAATCCGAGGATAAAGATCTTCCCCGTATCCGCTAAAACAGGAGAAGGAATGAAGGATCTGGAAAACTGGTTAAGAGAACAGATCCGTGACTGGAGAAAGTAAGGTAATAAAATGGCATTGACCTATCCTATTGACATTGCAGGGCTCCACAGAGAGCTGCCAATCTGCAGGATCACCGACGATCTTTACATCGGCGCATTCATCTGCTTCGGAGATCAGGAGCTTTCCGTTGCCTGTGCAAGGGAGCTTCTGAAGCTGGTCCCCCAGGACAGCTATGACTACATATTTACAGCAGAAGCCAAGAGCATCCCCCTCATCCACGAGATGGCCCGCCAGAGCGGCGCAAGCAAGTACTTCATCGCAAGAAAGGGTCCCAAGGCCTACATGCCGGATCCCCTTCACGTGGAGGACCAGTCCATCACCACCGCCGGCATACAGAAGCTGTATCTTGGAAGAGATGACGCTGAGATGATCAAGGGAAAGCGCATCCTGATAATGGACGATGTTATCTCCACCGGCGGCTCACTTAAGGCCATGGAGGCTCTGATAGAGCTGGCCGGAGGCATAGTCACCGACAAGATCGCTGTACTTGCCGAGGGCGATGCTGCAGAAAGGGACGACATCAAGTTCCTGGCTCCCCTGCCCCTGTTCAACAAGGACGGAAGCATAAAGGCATAACTGAAAGCCCCAAAAAAAAATGAGAGCGGGTCCTTAAAAGGATCCGCTCTTTTATTGCAAAAGAAAAGCTGTTTCCGAAGAAACAGCTTTTGTGGTGCGGTATAATGGACTTGAACCATCACGGTGTTACCCATACGGCCCTCAACCGTACGCGTCTGCCAATTCCGCCAATACCGCAAATCGACTTTGATATAATAGCAAATCCCTATTGGTTTGTAAAGGGTTTTTTAGCCGATTTTTTAAAATTATTTGAAGCTCTGAGGATCAGTCTCCTGGAAGTACATAAGGGACTTGTAGAACTCAGGGTATTTATCCTTCATGCGGATAGGACGGCCCTCGCTGTCCAGGAAGCAGTGCTCCGAATGGCCTTTGAAAACTATGGCGCCCTTTTCGTTCACCATCTCGTAGTTTATCTTAAGCTTCAGCCCGTCGAATTTGGACACGCTGATGTTTATGGTCACCAGCTCGGGAAAGCGCACGCTCTGTCTGTACTTGCCCTCCACCTCCAGCACCGGCGAGACTATGCCAAGGGATTCAAGGCGATCGAAATTCCAGCCTATCTGGGCAAGAAAATCCACCCTGGCTTCCTCCATCCACCTTATGTAATTGGAATGATGGACCATGCCCATCTTGTCCGTCTCGTAATACTGGACCCTGTGTCTGTACTTTTCCACTACTTCGCTTCTTCTGCTTCCTTCTTGTGCATCTTATTGATAGCCTTTACCACCAGGAACATTGCCAGTGCCACCAGCAGGAAGTTGACTATGTTCTGGATGAACATGCCGTAGTTGACCTCGGCCTCTCCGACTACCCATTTAAGCTCCTCGAAGCTTACGCCGCCGGTGAGGATACCGATCAGAGGCATGATTATATCCTTGACCAGTGAATTGACAATAGCGGTGAAGGCTCCGCCTACTACTACGCCTACAGCCATGTCCATAACATTGCCGCGGGCAATGAATTCCTTGAATTCCTTTACCATTTTGGATTCTCCTGTGTTTTAATTCATAATAATTTCATACTGCCTTCGGCAGCGCTTTACAATCGAATATTATACAATTAATAAAGGACAAATTCCAGTATTTATGATATCATTAATCAAAATAATATTGATAAAGGTGAAAATACCTATGAAGAATGTATTGTTTATAGTAAATCCTGTCTCCGGCAAGCTCAGGGGCAGGACCGCCCTCTTCGATGTGCTGAACGTTTTCTGCAAGGAGGGCTGGTCTGTGCGCACCGCCCTGACCCAGCACCGGGGCCACTGCAGGCAGCTCACAGAGGAGGCCGTAAAAAGCGGCAGCTACGATCTTATAGTCTGCTGCGGAGGAGACGGGACCCTTAATGAAGCCATATCCGGCCTCATACAGTCCAGTTCGGACGGAAAGGCACAGATCCCTCTTGGCTATATCCCCACCGGAAGCACCAACGATTTTGCCACCACCCTTGGAATATCCTCGGAGCCGGAGGAAGCGGCAGAAGCCATAGTCGGAGGACGCCTAAGGTCCCTGGACATAGGCCAGTTCGGAGACGACAAATACTTTTCCTACATCGCATCCTTCGGGGCCTTTACCGCAGCCTCCTACAACGCCAATCAGGACCTCAAGAACATTTTCGGCCACTTCGCTTACATTATCGAGGGCGTCAGAAGCGTCTACGACATAGAGCCTGAGCGGGCCGTGATCTATGCCGACGGCATACGCTACAAGAGCAGCTACATCTTCTGCTCCGTCAGCAATACCACCTCCGCAGGCGGCTTAGTAAAGCTCTCCGAGGACGAAATAGACCTGAACGACGGGCTTTTCGAGCTGATGCTTATCCGCTACCCCGAAAGCACCGGCGACATGTCAGAAATCATCGCAGGCATCACAACCAACGACTTTTCCAGCGGCATGTTCGAGTTCATCAAGGCAAAGGAGCTGCAGTTCGTCTACGAGGGCAGCAAAGCCTGGACCCTGGACGGCGAAAAGGCCGTGGCAAACGACGGAGTATACATTAAAAACCTCCACTCAGCCATCAAAATGTATATATAAAGGCAGAACTGAAAGCAAAGCGGCCCGGAAGCACAGCCTCCGGACCGTTTTTTATGCTTTATTTGCTTATGTGTAGTTTTTTATCGCATTATTCTCCTGCCAGAGCCATTATGGCGTCCGCCAGAAGCTTGGTATTGATGTCTATCTGCTCCATGGTCAGATATTCGTTGGCCACGTGGACGCTGCTGGGGCACTTGTAGCCCTCGGGACCGAAGCTTACGGCATTCTTAAGATGCCTTGCGTAGGTGCCTCCGCCTATTCTCATGGGCTTTGCGTCCTTTTCGCCTGTACGCTCTATAAACACATTCAGAAGGCCCTGGACCAGCTCGGAATCCTCGGGGATGGAGAAGCCCATGCCGTAGCGCCAGCCCTCCAGCTTGCCGCCGGCCTCCTTCGCAGCCTTGGTCAGCTGTCCCTTTATGAGCTCCTGATCCATGCTGGTGGGGACTCTCAGATCCAGCTTAAGGCTCATGCCGTTCTCATCCCAGCGCATGACGCCCAGATTGCAGGTCAGGCGGCCCGAATAGTCCTCAAAGTCCAGACCCAGACTCTGTCCGTAGTATTCCATCTTGAAGCTGCTTGCAAGGGCTTCTATGGTCTTTCTGTCTTCTGTGGGAAGAGGCAGAGTGACCATGGCATAGATCAGTGCCTGCAGAGCGTTGGCTCCCTCCCAGGGCAGAGATGCATGGCAGCTGATGCCTGTCATGTTTATCTTAGTGCCCTCCTCCAGACTCTCCAGCTCCCAGCTGAGACCCTCAGGCAGTTCAACTGCGCTGAGGCAGCGGTTTACGGTCCTTCTGTCCAGAGGAACTATGGCCCAGGCTGTTCCCGGAGCGATGTTCGCGGCCTGCCCTGCCTCCATCTTTATGGAAGAGCTGTATTCCTTTTTGATGACAGCGCCGCAGCCGCTCTTTTCAGAGCTCACCACGGGATAATTGGCGTCGGGGCTGAAGGAAAGATCCGGCATACCCATCTTTTCGATGTAGTGGTCTATGCACTTCATGCCTGTCTCCTCGTTGCAGCCAAGGATTATGCGTACCCTGCGCTTGAGGGGAATTCCGCATTCCTTCACAGCCTTAAGAGCATATATGGACATGATGGCTGGACCCTTATCGTCCAGAGCGCCTCTTGCGTAGAGCTTGTCGTCGTGGATCTCCGCCGCAAAGGGAGGATAGAGCCAGCCGTCTCCTGTGGGCACCACGTCCAGGTGGGCCAGGATACCGAGGATCTCGTCCCCTTCGCCGTAATCTATATAGCCGCAGTAGCCGTCCAGATTGGTTGCTTCAAAACCCATGGACTGAGCCATGGCCAGCGTATTCTCCAGGCAGTCATACACATCCTTGCCAAAGGGCATGCCCTCCTGAGCCTCGCCCTGCAGCGTGGGATAGCGCAGGCAGGCCTGCAGATCTTCTATGAGCTCCTGCTTGTGGTCCTCTATCCATTTGTCAACTTGTGGATTCATTTACAGTCCTCCTTATGATGATCACAGTTATGCGTATTTCCTTTATCCTGTCATCTATCGCAGCTTTTGTCAACTTTAATCCACATTTTTAAGCGCCACATCCATGGGTATTTTGCGTATTCTTCTGTAATCGATCACAGATACCAGAGCATATCCTATAAGCAGATACACAACCGCCAGCACCATGGATGAGGGCTTCATGTAGAAGGGGAAATATCCGTCCATGGACAGAATAAAGGCCTTGAACACCACTTTCATGATATAAAAGCCCGCCACAAACCCGATAAGAGCGCAAACAGTTACAACTATGCCTGTGGGCAGCATGTAAAGGGATGCTATCTCCCCGTTCCTGAAGCCCAGGATTTTGGACATTGAGATCGGGTTTTCGTTTTTCTCGATAATTATCTTAGCAAGAAGATAGATCAGAGCCATTGAAAGCACCACAAGAGCGTATTTGAATACACTCAGGAAGCCGCCCAGAGAATGCATAAGCTGTACCGTTACCTTTGCTATGTCTTCTGTAGTTATGACAGTGGCGATGTACTGCTCATCGATGTCCGTTATCTCATGTCTTGAGAAAAAGCCGGAGAATTCATCCTGCTCCATGCCGAAGACTCTGTTGAAAGCGTCCTTATCCATAAAGACCGCCATGCCGCCGTCATAATCTACAATACCTGCAACAGTAAAGCTGTAGGTTCTGTTTTCGTACTCCTCGTGAAGACTTATCTCGTCGCCCACTGCAAGAGCGAATTTGCTGCTGAAGGCGCTGGATACGTATACATCCCCATCCTTCTGCTCGCCCTCCAGGCTGATGTAGGCGCTGTTCTTCCGGATGCCGTAGACGTTTATCTTTTCGTCTCCCCCGCTGCCTCTTCCCTCAAACATGGACTCACCGCTCTTGGGATACATCAGAGTTTTTGCGCTGAAGCTCTCTGCGGAGGGCTCTGAGGTCTGGATCAGCTCATTGTTTTTATCCCTGCTTCCCATCAGCATGTACTGATAATCCGCGAAGATCATATCCGGAGCCCTGTCACCGTAATTCGTAAGTGAATCCGGAAGTCCGAAGGCAAAGCAGAGCATCAGTTCTATGAAGATGACACCGAAGATCAGTATGGCGTAGTTCGGCAGGTTCTGAAGCAGCACCCTGAGCCTGAATCTTCTGAGGAAGGACCAGGCCGGAAGCCTTCTGGCCTTTGTCTTTTTTGACCGTCCAAGGTCGTGCCTCAGGAATCGCAGCGGGCTGAGCTGAAGCTTTCTGGTGATCACTATGAGATTGATCAGGAACATCAGAACCAGTGGAATTACCGTAGTCTTGATAAGGGCCGCGCGGCTCCATACAACGCTGCAGGGCGGAAGGCTGTAGCTGTTGTAGTAGAGATTCACCGCCACATCCTTGAACGCCGTGTAGCCCAGGGCATTGCCTATGGCAGCCCCTATGATCGTCACCAGAGCAGGCATGGACATGTAGTGGACCACCAGCTCCGTCCTGCTGTAGCCTGAAGCCCTGAGAGTGCCTATTACAGAGGCTTCCCGGTCTATGGTATTGCTTATTGTCACCGCAAATATAAAGGCTATTACCGCTATCAGTATGTAGCAGAGAATGGTGGTTCCAACGGAATCACCTTCTATGTCCGAGGGCGCGAAATTGCTTGCCTGCCGCAGATACTCAGGGATGTAGTCCTTAAGCTCGTTATCATTTACCAGTGTCTGGCTTATCAGCGCCTTAAGGAAGCATTCAGAATGGTCTGCCTTCTCTATTTTGTCCGAAGGAGCCTCCTGATACTTCCAGGAATAGCTGTAGTGAACTCTTGAGCTGAACTTATCGAAGCTTTCAGGCGTCACCATTCCAACGTCAAAGCCGAAGGAATCGAACATCATATCCGTATTGTTCTGGTGAAGGGTCAGATAGTTGACATAGGAAAGGAGGCCCACCACCTGCAGCTTCCTGCTGCCTACGGTGATGGTATCGCCTACTGTTATCCCCGCATTATCCGCATGCTTGCGGTCGATGGCGATCTCTCCGATACCTTCAGGCGCCCTGCCCTGAATAAAGGCCGCCCTGTCGATCTGTGAATCGCTTTTATATATCCTGACAGTGCCATCGGCTATGCCGTCACTGTTACTGTCCTCTGTTTCATCCCTGTAGAAGTGCTCATATACGCTTACGGCAACGGGAAAGAAGCCATCATCATCCAGCTCGTATCTTGCTGCTATCTTGTCCCACTCCTCATCCACAGCCTTTATGACCTCGGCTCTGGCGTCCCTGTAGGCATCCTCAACGCTTTTTCTGTATTCATCGCCGGCCTTCATGAACTCAGGAATATCCTTAAGAGACTCCTTGATCTTCTTGTCCGCCTCCTTCATTCCCTTGTCTATGTAATACTGCCTTACATCGGCCATCTCGCCGCTGCATATACCTGAAAGCAGCTCCTTTGAAGCCCGGCTTGACAGCTCAAAGCAGCCGTCCTCCAGATTCAGCTCTGTGCGGCCTGCATCGATCGAGGCAAGCATGCTGTCGTGTCCCACGTACATACCGGATATGACACCGATCATGACCACCATGAATACGATAATGACCAGATATTTATGCCAGTCAGATACTATCTCCCTTGGAATTCTTCTGATAAGTGGATTTCTCATAGCATTGCCACCTTACCATTCAAGCTCGGAGGCTGGAAGCCTGCTGCTGTTTGTTTCGCTGCTTCTGACTATTCCGTCCCTGAGCTTTATTACATGGTCCGCCATGTATTTGATGGCCTCATTGTGGGTGACCATTATGACTGTGCTTCCGTATTTTCTGTTGCAGTCCTCAATAAGGGCCAGTATTTCCTTGGAGGTCTTGTAATCCAGAGCGCCGGTGGGCTCATCGCACATGAGTATGTCCGGATTCTTGACCACAGCCCGTCCTATGGATACCCTCTGCTGCTGACCGCCGGATAGCTGATTTGGATACTTGTACTTGTGCTCCTGCAGCCCCAGTGTGGTGATGACCTCCTCCACATCCAGCGGACTGTCCGAAAGGTAGGCCCCCACCTCTATGTTTTCCTTAACATTCAGATTGGGTATGAGATTGTACATCTGGAAAACATAGCCCAGATGCCTGCGCCTGTACATGGTAAGCTGGCTTTCGTTCATGTCCTCCAGCTTGTCTCCGTCGATGCTCACGTAGCCCGAGTCAGGTGTATCGATGGCTCCGATTATGTTAAGCAGCGTGGATTTTCCGGAGCCTGAAGGCCCGAGAAGCACGCAGAACTCGCCCTTTTTGACGCTGAAGTTCATGCCCCTCAGCACGTCCTGCCTTGCCTCCCCTGTGCCGTAGCTCTTTTTTAGATCCTTTATTTCAAGAAAACTGTCACTCATTATATCCCTCCTACAGCTATCCGTATGCTTGAGTTAGCTCAAGCTAACCTTATGTCATTTTTTTACGTGCAAGAGACCTGCACGTAAAGATGTATAAACAATAAAGTATTTTTATTGCACTGTCAATATATTTTTTTAGTGGAGCTCCGACTCATTTTACGGGCTCTGTCTGTCTATGAGCTTAAGCTTTTCCACTCTGCTCAGCTTTTTTATAGCAGCCTCTCTTTTGCTTGCAGAGGACCGGTCCTCAGCCTCCTCAAGGTAGACCATTTCAAGAGCTCCGTGCACCCTGGTATACTTTGCCCCCGCCCCCTTCTGATGCATCTTAAGCCGCCTCTTGGGGTCCGTTGTGATGCCTGTATATAGAGTTTTATCCCTGCAAAGCAGAATATATACGTAATACATGGATTGATTATAACACAAAATGGGCCCCGAAGGACCCATTATATGCTTCAGTATTTTCTTAAGGGAACCAACGCGTAGCCCGGTTCGCTAAGATTATCTTATTGCCGCGCCAAGAGCGCCTGCAAATCTGGCGTCCGGACAGGTGACCACAGGAAAGCCCAGAGCCTTCTCAAGGCTTGCTCTTATGTATTCCATATCGCAGAGGCCGCCGGTGAGGCAGTAATTGGTGCTTGCGCCCTGGAGCCTTCCCACTTGGGAGACCACCTTTTCGATAATGGATGCCACCACCGCATAGGCTATATTTTCGCGGCTTTCACCCTTGCCTATAAGGGAGATGACCTCGGATTCCGCAAATACCGTGCACATGGAGCTGATCTTTACGCCTCCGCCCTGCTCTGCCATGTCGCAAAGCGTGGGAAGGCTCACCCCAAGAGAATTTGCCATGACCTCAAGGAAACGCCCCGTACCTGCGGAGCACTTGTCATTCATAAGAAAATCCCTTACGCTTCCGTCCACCACGGAGATGACCTTGGTGTCCTGTCCGCCTATATCGATAACGGTAAGGTTATTCTTTCCGAAGAGCTGAACAGCGCCCTTGCCGTGGCAGCTGATCTCGGTGACGGTTTTTGTGGCATAGGGAACAGATATCCTTCCATAGCCCGTGGCTATCACCTTTGCTGCCCCTGCAGGATCAAAGCCCTTCTCTGCAAGAAGCTTTCTGATGCCCTCTGCAGTCTCTATGCTGGACCAGCCCGTGGGCTGCAGATCGGTGAATATGATCCTTTTATTTTCATCCACCACCACAGTCTTGGCGCTGGTGGAGCCTATATCTATGCCGATCGAATACTTTTCCATGCAATTCTCCTGTAAATACGGCAACAGGCAGGCACAAAGGCCTGCCCGCCGCCATGTATTGATCTAAGTTTAATCCTCCAGAGTTTCCAGGAAGGCAGCGATCCTGGTGCTGATCTGTCCGGCGTCTGCCTCGGAATAATCAGTCTCCAGCTGCATGTAGGGAACGCCGTAGTCCTTGCAGAGCTGCTTTATGGTGTAGCCCTCAATGATGTAGGTGTGGCAGGCCTGAAGATCAAGATCAAGAACTGCGTCTACCTTGAATTCCTTAAAGAGCTCGGGATACATCTTGAGACGCTCCTCGTTGGGTGTCATTACGGAGCAGCCGATGTGCAGATAGTACTCAGCCAGTGCATCGTAGATGTCGGGGTTGCTGAGATCCACGCTGTTTCTTAAGGGCTTGATGCCGCCGCAGTTCTCGTAGCAGACAACGTTTGCGCCGTTGGCTTCGATGGCGCCCACAGCCTTCTTATATACACCGCCGATGGGGCAGCCGGTAACGAGGATCCTCTTTCCGCCCGGGGTGACCTTGTCGCTGACGTGCTTTGACATCTCATCTGCCAGATCGTTTACCTTCTTGATGGCTTCGTCGAGGTCGAATACGAACCCGAGTCCATCCAGGAAGGCGTAAAGCTCAGTTCCGGATACGGGGGGAACATCTGCGGAAAGCAGGTTCAGCATGCGGGCTCTTGCCGCTCTGAACTCGTTTCTTCTTTCAGCAGCCTTTCTGAGGTCATCATCGGTGATGGTAACGCCAAAGGCCTCCTCAAGATAATCGTGGAATCTGTGAAGCTCAGAGATCCACTGCTCCTTGGCATAGGGAGCCTTGATGCCCTGGGGCAGATGAAGGGTATAAACGTTCTTGCCCTTTCCAAGCATCTCGTACATCTTCTTCTTGGCGTCGCAGGTGGTCTCGCCTACGATAAGGTCCGCAAAGTAGGTGTAGGGGCACTTGTCGGAAAGGTAGAAGCCATAGCTGGACTTTACCAGAGGACAGATGTTCTTGGGAAGCTCTGTCTCTGCAATTGGAATGGTCTCGTTGCTCATGCCGCAAAGGCTTGCTGCAAGAAAGCCTGCTGCATCCAGCAGTTCAACGGGAGTGAAAGCGCAGAAGGTGCCGGCAACCTTGCCGCCCTGCTCTTTTCTCTCTTTAACTCTTAAGAATCCGGACTGCCTGCCGGCTGCAAACTCTTCAAATGCTGCAGGAAGTTCGTAACTCATAAAATACCTCCGAATGATAAAATCATTTACCAATGAATTTTACCATTCGGAGGCTGTTAAAACTAATTCAATTTACCAATAAGAGCGCTGGGTCATTAAAAAGCATTAATCAATGCCCCAAGTCCGCCGTCCTTGTATATCTGCTTGTAGTAGCCAAGCTCCTCTGTTATGAGGCTGTCTATCATGGACATTCCAAGGACCTCCACGGGAGCCTTGTCGTCGGTCAGGATGTGGCCCGCAAAGCTGTAGTGCTCAAGGCCTGAAAGGACCCGCCTCATCTGCGCCTGCAGGCTGCTGTCCTCAAGGATCTCAAGGCCCAGTTCGAGAAGCTTGTCGCAGACCATAAAGTTGCTGGCGTAAAGCTCCTTATTCGTGCTTCCTCTTACGTCCACGGTATATACGTTGGCGAAAACCCTTGAGATGGTGTCGCTCAGATACTGATTTATGCTCCCCTCACCGTCGGAATGCATGTTCATGTTTACAGCCATCACGCCGTGGGGCTCCAGATGGTCATATACCAGCTGAAAAAACTCCAGGGAGCTCATCTGAAAGGGAATGGTTATGTCCTGATAGGCATCCACAAGTATAACGTCGTAGCGGCCCTCTATGGTCTGAAGATAGGCTCTGCCGTCGTTGGTGGTGACCTTTACGGATTCAGGCATATCAAAATACTTCAACGCCAGATCCGTTATCTTCTGGTCTATCTCCACGCCCTCTATCTCAGAGCCGGGAAAGTATCTGCTGCACTGTGATGCATATGTACCGCTGCCGTTTCCGAGTATCAGTATCTTCAGAGGCTTTTCCTCCTGAGGCATGGAGGATGAAACTATTCCTGCGATCCTCCTGGCCCCCTGAGCCATGACAGGTGCCGCAAGAGCGTAGTCGTAATACAGGCCTGTAAGGTCCCCTTCCTTCATTTTTACGGACTGGATACCAAAAAGCACATTGGTTGACAGAATAATGCTTCTGTCATCTTCCTTTACCTGCAGGTAGTTATAGATGGATTCGCCCTCGTAGGTCAGGTCATCCTCCCAGAAGGCAAAGCTGGCCTTTGTACCGAACACTGTGGCAATAACAAACACTATAAAGGTGATGACCGCTGTCCGCCCCAGCTGCTTCCTGCTTATAAAATAAGCCAGGCCTATGGCCATAAGAACGCCGCTGAAGATGATGAAGGTGGCCGCCGTGCCCACGCTGGGGATGGTAACAAAGGTAGGAAGGAAGGTTCCCAGTATGCTGCCTATGGTGTTGCAGGCTCCAAGCCGCCCCACCACGCTGCCGGAATCGTCCAGACTGTCCACAGTATATTTGACCAGGGACGGGGTGACCGTTCCCAGAAGAAACAGAGGGAACACGAAGACTATCATGCAGCTGGCAAAGGCCGCTATGGTAAGGAAATTCGTGCTTACGGTAAGGACCAGAATGCCGGAGATGCCAAGGATAATGTACCTTCCCAGCAGAGGAATGGCCGCTATCCAGGCTGCGGACACCAGTATGCGCCTGTAAAGCACCGCAGGGTCGGGATTCTTGTCCGCTGACCTTCCGCCGTACAGGTTGCCCAGCGCCATGGCTATCATTACAGTACCGATTATGATCGTATAGACGATCTGACTTGAGCTGAAATAAGGAGCCATCAGCCTGCTTGCCGCCAGCTCCACCGCCATCACGGACACGCCCGCAAAGAACTCCGTAATGTAAAGAAAGGTTTTGTTTTTAAGGATTTTTGCTTCGTTCATAATGCGAAAATTATACACTTCAGGACAGTGAAATGCAATATAGGCTGTTAATAATATAACTACCGTGAATAATAAGTTTTTCTTGTAATTCAGCGGGTTTTCGGATAGAATAGCTTGTCATTATCTGAGGGGGATATATCGATGCAGGGAACGGCGGAAGCCTTCATAACTGAATCACAGAAAAGCTTCGGCCCTGTGCTGCTGTTTATTCTTGGCTGCCTGGGCGTCCTGATACTCATTTACAGGACCCACCGCATTCCTAAATACATCTTCAGAAAGCTCCTTCACATTCTGGCCTTCACCATCGTCAGCCTTATGATAGGCCTTTCGGCCAGCTGGAAGCCCGTCTGCGTCATCTCTGCAGTAATAATTATCACACTCTTCCCGCTGCTTAAATGGTTCAGCAGGAAGAGCTATTTTCCGGACTTTTTCGCGGAAAAGGAGCCCGGAGAAGTGCTTATGAGCTTTGTGATGCTCTTCGTTATGCTTTCCATAATCTGCGCCATAGGCTGGGGCGCCTTCGGCAGGAAGGACCTTTCCATCGCCTCCATACTGATCTGGGGCGTGGGCGATGCTGCTGCAGCCCTTGTGGGCATACCCTTCGGAAGGCACAAGGCAAATATCAGTCTGAAGCTCGGAGGAAGGACCATAAAGCTCACTGACGGAAGGAAATCCGTTGAAGGAAGCGCAGCAAATGCCATCTTTGCAGCGGCAGCAGGCCTGGGAGTTCTTATGCTTCTTGGGCTGCCCATGGCGGAGGCCCTTGCCTTTGCCCTCTTCGGAGGCCTGGCGTCAGCCCTTACAGAGCTTCTCAGCCCCAGCGAATACGACACCATAAGCGTGCCGATCTGCGTGCTTGGCGTACTGCTTCTGGTAAGCCGGTTCATATGATCCGATAAAACAGATTCACTTAACGATAAAGGAGTATATATGCCATCAAAAAGTCTTTTTAAACCAGTGGATATGACCCAGGGGGATCCCGTAAAGGATATCATCCAGTTCGCCATACCCATGCTGCTCGGAAACATCGCCCAGCAGCTTTATAACACCGTGGACAGCATCATAGTAGGCCGCTACATAGGAGACAACGCCCTTGCCGCTGTAGGCAGCGCAGGCCCCATCTTCAACCTGATGTTCGTGCTCTTCATGGGCATCTCCACCGGCGCATCCATAATGGTGTCCCAGTACTTCGGCGCCAGGGATAGAGAAGGTCTTTCCAGGACCATAGGCTCCTGTATCTCTCTCATCGCCATCGCGTCCGTTATAATCATGATCATAGGACCGCTGGTCACAAGGCCCCTTCTGCACCTCCTGAACACCCCTGAATCCATCATTGGCTGGTGCCAGGCCTATCTGACCATAATATTCGTCGGAATAGCAGGAAGCGGCTATTACAACATCCTTGCAGGCGTTTTAAGAGGCCTTGGAGATTCGGTCTCCGCCCTCATCTACCTGCTGGTGGCCACAGGCATCAACATCGTACTCGACTGGACCTTTGTGGCAGTTTTCGGTATGGGCGTCCCGGGCGTGGCACTGGCTACGATCATCGCGCAGATCATCTCAGCCATACTCACCATGCACAAGCTCTCCCGCATGACTCATCTCTTCGACCTGAACAAAAAGTACCTGAACCCCAGGACCCTGTATTCGAAGAATCTCATAAAGCTGGGCCTGCCCTCCGGCATCACCCAGGCAATCTTCTCCATGTCCATGATAGTTGTTCAGTCCCTGACCAACAGCTTCGGAGAGCAGTTCATTGCAGCAAACGTCATCGTTATGCGTATAGACGGCTTCGTGATGATGCCTGCCTTCTCCTTCGGCATGGCCATGACCACCTTCACCGGTCAGAACATCGGAGCCCGCCGCATGGACAGAGTGGATCAGGGCACCAAGCGCGGGACCCTTACAGCCATGGGCGTTTCAGCCTGCCTTACGGTTCTGATACTGCTCTTTGGCCGCCATCTTATGGCCATCTTCACAAAGACCGAGGAGCTGATAACCCTGAGCAACAATATCATGCGCATACTTGCTGTAGGCTATATAGCCATGGAGGTTATGCAGTGCCTTTCCGGCGTCATGAGAGGCGCTGGAGACACCGTAACACCCATGTGGATATCCCTAATAAACACCGTATTCATCCGCGTGCCTCTGGCCTATCTTCTGGTCTATCTGACCAAGACCCCGGAGCTGCCCCAGGGCAACTGCCTGATGATGCCCATATCCATGCTCACCACCTGGGTCATCGGAACCTTTATCACCTTCCTCGCCTTCAAAAAAGGCAAGTGGAGAAAGAAGGCTCTGCAGGACGCATAAGCTCAAACAAAAATCCCTTCCATCAGGAAGGGATTTTTATTATGCTTTTTAGTCCGCGCTGCGCCTTATCTGCTTTGACGCTGCATCTTCTGAATTCTTATAAAGTGCATGGTCAGGAGAGCGAAAACGATCAGAAGCTGAATGCCGGCCATCACCGCCAGCAGGGAGTGCTGACCGAAATCATTTACACCGGTCGGAACGCTGGTTGCCTTGGTGTTGGTGAATGCCAGGTCAGTATTCTTCGCCAGAAGTGTGTCAGCTGCAGATGATACTTCGCCCACCGGAATATCAGTGTCGCTGACTCCGTCATCAGTTAGTTTATCTCCATTGATAGCGAGCGCGGGGGTGTAATCCTCAGCGGTCTCTGATATCGTATATTGAGCCCCGTAGGGAATGTTTTTGATCACGAATTCGTCTCCATGCCTGAGATAGAAATCGAATGTGACTACGCCGCTGGCCGCTATGAGCTGCTGACCAGCAGCTACGCTGTCATCATCGCGGCTGTTGGCTGCAGCCATATCAGCTGCGGTATAGACCGTTGCCATGCTGCCTTCCGGAGCAAGTGCGGCATTAGCGGTATCCAGAGTCAGCACTGCATCGGGAATGGTATCCAGGTTTACGCTTATCTTGAAGTACTTATCTCTGGAGCCCTGATTGCCGCTCACAGTCTTGGACACCTTAAGATCCAGAAGCCTGCGGTTGGTGAAAGAAGCAGTAATGTCATCCTTCAGATCTTCCTTTGAGGTGTTGCTGCTGTTTATCAATACCCATCCTTCAGCAGAGGCTTCATGCACCTCATAGCAGATCCCATAGGGCAGATTCAGGAATACCTTGCTTTCGCCATTGCTCAGCGAGAATGTGTACTGGTTATTATCGCTGTCATAGCTTGCACCGCTGGGCGGATTGGGCATTTCATAGGGATCTGTTCCGTTGGTGGTGAACTTTACAGTATAGTTGAATGTTCCTGGAGCATTATTTTCAGTGATTTTTTCAACAGTCAGAATGGGCCGCTTTTGGTTGAGATAGACATATTCAGGGGTGTTGTCGGTCCCCTCAGACAGGTAGCCGGAGGATAAGTTAGCACCAACCGAACCATTTACACTTATCAGCTCCCAACCGTCCTGAGTCTGCTCATAGAGCTCATAGCGGTATTTCTCCTCGATCTCAAACTTTACCTCGCTTCCGCTGTTCACCTGAAATTCGTGCTCAATTACCGTTTCTGTTCCCTTCTCATTTTCAAAGTCCCAGTATGTGGTCACTGCCCTTGTTTCAGGCTGCGGATGGTAGAACTGTATGACCTCAGGACCGTAAGTGCTGTTAAGGCCCGTGTTCAGCGGCACATCAAGCGTACTGCCGATAGTTGCAGAGGCTGCATTAAAGAACCCCACAAACAAATAATCGTCATCACTGCCGCCTGTGATTCCCAGATCGGACAGCTTCTTGTTTGTTTTCCACAGGTAATGACCTCCAGCGATCTCTACCCTTTCGGTCAGGACAACAGAGGCTGCAAGCCCGGCCAATTCAGAAGGCGTTTTGCTGCAGGCGGCGCCGTTCTTAAATGCGCTCTCATAGCTTGTTAAATCATGTTTATTAAGCCAGAGAGAACCTACCTCCAATGGATTGTAGAATAGCACATCTTCGGTCTTCCAGGCCTTGATCTTGAAGCCGAAGCTGCCCACCTTATCGTCAACTGTATCCTTTTTAACGGTAATCTCTGCAGTGTGTCTTTGCCATTCAACACGGACCTCTTCGTCATGCTGAGCATAAGGAATTACCAGGGTGAACTTTATCCCTTCGTTTCCATCGTCAAAAGCTGTCAGAGTACAGGTCTTTCCGGCGGCATCGGTATATGTGAGTGAATCGCCAGGCTTCATAGCACTCAACGGTTTGCCGTTATATTTGATCTCCTGCAGGGTTCCGCCGTTGATGGTGCAATATAGTTTGGCAATCTGGTACTTTGGACTTGGTGTCAGGGTATAGGTGATAGTTTTGCCTTCTGCTACCACATAGGTGTCAGGGTCCAGAATATTGCTGTTTTTACCATTATCTGCTTTGTCATTCAGATTTCCGCCGTGGTTGCCCTCTGAAGTGGTCTGGATATTGCCGTTGGGGCCTGAAGCATGGGTATAGCGATACCAGATCCTCCTTCCACCATAAGACTGAGTATTCATACCCAGACCACTCGCACCATGGCCATACGATGAAATCGTGAAACCCGATTTTGCCATCGTAACAAAACCCGACGAGTAGAAACCATCCAAGGTGTCTAATCTTACGCCATTATATTCATAGGCATTGGCGATGAATTTGGTCTTTAGTATACCATTCTCATTTTTTTCAAAGACCTGCGGACCAAAGCCCTGAGTTCGTGCATTGCCATCTTGTTCGTACAGGGTATTATTTGGCCTTACGTATATGTAATCAGAGGCTATGGTGTTATTCGTTACAGCAATCTGCTCATTGAGAAAGTGAAAATCAGGATAAAGATCGTTTACCCACCATAAGCCTTTTCCTGCGTTATGTGCCCCCAACCTGTAGGGGTCTCTCTCAAGGGTAACACCAACCATTGCATAGATAAATGTACCGTCAACAGGGTTTCCTTCGTTATTTAGGATCTCATAGGTTACATCCATCGATTTACCAATAACCGGTACACTCATTACCGAGTAACTAAGAGAGGATAGTCCCGGCTTGCTCTTATATTGATCTACCCGGGCCGAGATCGCAGCTTTACCAGCGTTTACTTGTGCTGAAGATAATCCCCCTTTAGGCTGGTTTAAGTTTCTGCTGTCTTCGCCTTCATAGGTTATTACACTTCCTTTAGCCAGAGTAACGGCGCCGGCATAGTATGCAGCCTCCTTCTGAGCCTGATTTGCAGCAGCCTGCTCCATTGCGTATAAGCGTTCATCAGTGTAGATAACTACATTGGAATATGTGATTTTGACATTCGCTTTAGAGCCATCCGGTAAAATTGCTGCGTCATTGAACGTAAAAGAGAAAAGCGGACCATCAAGGCGGTTCGGCGCGTTATTCTCTAAATGCCCGCCAATTAAGCGTGGGTCATAGTTTACTTTGTTCGTGCTTGCATTATAAACCAGCACATCGCTAAGGCTCGGGTTTTCTAATTTATATATTCCCTTTAGTTCGCCGAACTTGCTTTCATCGATATAAATTGTTGATAAAGGCAGACCCGCAGCAAAATCGTAAATAGAATCCGTACTCTGCGACTGCTTTACGATAGTAGGCGGATTGGCAATTGTGTAATAGTCATCTGCCGTGACTGCTATCGATTCATCCATTTTTGTTTTTATCTGACCTGAATAGCCTGAGGAAACAGTATAGGCAGTATCATCATCTGTAACCAGGATCTCATATTCAGCTCCGTCAATGAAAACCTTCAGCCATTCCTCTGTATGGAAGGGTTGCAGGGAAATCAGCCTGGGGGTACCGGTATCTTCATCCATGACCACATTGAACAGCCCGGGATCTGAGACCTCCCAGGAGCTTATATCTCCTGTAAGGCCAAGCTCACAAAGCAGTTCCGAAAGGCTGATAGATGAGGAGCCGGGAATAACATATTCTTTTTCGCCATAGTAAAACTCCACCGTATATGAAGGAGCATCGGTCCCTCCATCTGCATAGGCGGCAGAGGCTGACAATAATATACCCACACAAAGAATCAGTACTGCGATCAATGATATTAATCGATTTGTTTTCATAATCAGGCCTTTCCTTTCACAATCGGACCGATATAAAGCTTGAGTTTGCAATGCGGATATGTTGTATTTGATATTAAGTATATAAACAATATTTGCATTATAAATCACGTTATTATAGCACACACGTCTTATAATGCCAATATGTTTATTATATATTGTAATCACATTTTTTTAAGAGACCTAAGGCAGTGAAACTGCCCCGCTTTCCGGGGCAGTTTACTATTCCTCATATATAGCCATCAGGGGCATTAGATCGTATTTGCAGTATTCTCTCAGGGACGGAGTATCCTCCAGTCCGTGCCAGGGGACAAGGCAGGGATTGGTATGGAGCAGCTGATCCTTCGGTCCATCCTTATGGGCCCAGCCGCAGGAAAGCGTATAATAGCACCAGCGTCTGTGCTCGGTCCTGAGCATCTCCATCGCCAACTCATCCTTATTTGCCTTGGAAATAAAGACATCATCCCCGGCGGGGTCACTATAGGCAAAACCGTAGTCCCAGGCACCATCCACGAAGGGATACAGACCGTCTCCGGTAAAGAGATGATCCAGAGCCTTTTTATAGTTCTCCCCGTATAAGGCCTTAAGGACCTCCTTCTTCGTGCTCAGATGGTAGGCCGAAGCTCTGTTGGAGTTGCGCTGATAAAGCGTCAGCTTCTGCCAGGCCTTTTCTTCGCTTTTTCTCTCCCTATCCTCTGCTCCGGGCTTTTTCCTGCTGCCAAGATCAAAGCTCATGCTGTCATAGAAGAGATTTATGCGCTTGGCAGTCTTGTTGCCGTTGTCGTCTATGATCTTGTCGATCGTCATAAGATGTGAAACGCCCTCTATAAGATTAAGCTTTTTAAGCCCCAGAGCATCTCCGTTATTGTGGATATAGTTTCTCAGACGCTCGTCCGAATCCATGCGCATATAAACAGGTGTGATATCCGCAGCCCCATCCCCTGCCGCGCTGAGAAAGCGCTGAAGCTCTGTAAGATTATATATGCTTGAATCCGTATCATCTATGGCGGAGACCACGTAGGTATAGGGAAGGCTTCTGCCCTCAGAATCCACTGCCATGGTGCTCAGAAGGCGGGAGAACTGGCCGTAGCGCACATTCATGCTGTGGAAACGGATCTGCAGCTCTCCGTCCGCCAGGTCCGGGTTCACCCTGAACACCTCAGAGCCGGAGTCTGAGGACTCTCGCTCCGGAGTAAAGACGCCGGGTCTGAAGCGGCTCATGAAAAGGCTCTTCTTATCCTCCATGCTGTAATCCACCACATCGATAAGTATGCTGTTCTTTACGCTGGCAACGCCCAGATTCATGGCCTGTATTGCTGCCTGCTGGCCAAGCTTGCCAAAGCCCAGAACAAGAAGATGCATTTTCCAGTCCTCAGGCGGAATGGCTTTTTTACCTGCCTCTGCCAGAGTCTTGTTCTTTTCCAGATAATAAGTGTGGGGATCTGTGTCGCTGAACATCTGCCAGATCTGAAGGTCGAAGACATCCACTATCTCAAGATCGAAGTTCCTGTGCTTGATCCTCTTTCCTGCCGCATCCACAGAGGGGGTATCATAATAGGACTCGATAAGTCTCAGTACGCCGTCGTCCTCGCAGCGGCAGAATATCTTGATCTGATCCGAAATGCTTTCTATATCCCGGCTTCCGCCTGTGAGCATCTGCAGCAGGGAGAAGTTGTTCATGGAGCTTTCATCCATCAGGAAGATGTACTTTGCACTGTAGATGCCAAGTCTCTTCTCCCCCAGGATCTCCTTAAGCTCGCTGTCCTTAGCCTTGAATATGTTGAATTCGTAGTGCTCTACGCCGTTCCTCAGATAGTGGAATCTTTCGGTTTCCGGAAGCTCCTTGTCGCTGACCAGGCTTATCTTGTATCTTGAAGGACTGAAGCGGCCGGTTCTTTCTGCTTTGTTCTTTTCGATTATGCTTTTGATCAGGGTCCTTACATCGCCGTTATAGCCGAAGATGACGATGTTCTCCTCGAATCTGCCCTTCCATACCAGCCTTCCGGCCTTAAGGAAGTTGGAGATCAGCTTGTACAAGGCTGAAAACGTGCAGTAGGGAGCGATGAATATCACCAGCATGTAAAGATAGCCGATGAATGCTCTGAAAAGGCCCGGATCCGCATCAATGAAGTGCTGAGCCGCCTCCAGGGAAATGGGAGGCTTGAAAGTGAATGCCTTTATGGTGTTTTCGATTATCAGAAGCACCTTGAGCAGACCGCCCTCCGTGCTCCAGTGATACAAAATGCCTTCGGTCGCAGCGATCACTGAAGAGAAAATTGCAAGTCCGAGAAGGGTCTTGTTGCTCTGCAGTTTTTTCCAGCCTTCCATGGCATCCTCCTTCAGCTGATTATCTTGTTCTTGGCAGCAGCTCCCGCTCCTGCGCATCCTCTATAGCCTCGACGCTGGTCTCAGTCTCAGCGGGGGTATCGTTATTATCAGGCTTGGTCTCAGGCTCCGCAGGAGGCACGTAGGCCCCGGTCTTTTCCGTCATGAGACTTCCCTTTACGCGGCCCTCTTCTCCGAAAACTATGCTGTAGAAGTTGTTTTCAATGATGCGAGCGGTCATATTCAGCCTGCAGCTTGCAATGGTCTTGAAGCGGTCCACATAGGCCTTAGTCTCCTCCTCACTCATCTCCACACCCTCGTTTGGCGTAAAGGTCTCGGTGAAGCGGTCAAAAAAGCCCTTGTCCGTGCGCCAGCAGCGGCTTGAGAACACCACAAGTCCCTCGGAATCCGAAAGGATATCCGTGCCGCTCAGCATCCTGGAGTCATACTCCAGCCCCAGCAGATTGGATACCGTTGGAAGAATGTCCACCTGACAGCAGACCTTATCCACCTGAACAGGCTCCTTCATGGAGGCGCTCCAGATGATCAGGCCGTTTCTGTAGAGCTCCAGATCCAGAACTCTTTCGTTTATGGCTGCGGCGGCCTCAGAGGTACCGAAATCCCGTCCTGCAAGCTCGCCCATGTTCTCCACGGCTGTATAGGGCACATGGTCAGGAGATGCGATTATTAGCGTGTTCTCCAGCTTTCCTGCGTCCTCCAGCTTTTGCAGCAGCACCTCCATAGCCTTGTCAACCTCTACCACCGTAGCCACATAGGCTTTGGTGGTCTCTGTCCAGGGAGCATCCTCCAGCAGCTCCTTGTGCTGATTGCATACCCAGTTCCAGGAGTACGGAGTATGGCCGGACACAGTCAGATAGTAGATGTTGAAGGGCTTGTCTGATGTGAGCCAGTCGTCCAGATCCGTGGAATGCTCTATCATGAAACTGTCTCTCTGGGGCCACTTCAGGTTGCCGTATCTGTCGGCCTCATAGAGCATGCCCCTGCCGCACCAGCGCCAGTTATAGCCCAGATTTCTGTGGGAATCCGCCCTTTCGTAAAGGTCCCAGTTGTTGTGGTAGCCGTAGTTGTTGTAGCCCAGGCGTCCCAGCTGCTGAGCCAGGGAGAAATAGCAGTTGGTGCCCAGCTCCCCTGTCCTTGCCATGCTTATGGGCTGCCCGTTCTTGGGGTAAAGCCCCAGAAGATGCTGACATTCTCCGTTGGAGGTACTGGTAAAGTGAAGCGCGCTGTAGAAATTGTTGAATACGAAGCCCTCGTGCATGAGCCTGTAGAGCGTGGGCGTGTATTCCTCAGAAACTGCAAGATAATCGAAGGCCTCCATGGTGATGAATATCACGTTATAACCCTTGAACATGCCCGTGTATTCGTTTTTATTTGTAGGCGCTATGCTTCCGAAATAGTCGCAGAGCCACTTCACATCCTTGTTGCTTGTGCCTGCGGCTATGGCGTCAAAATCGATATCCATGGCGTTGGGTGAACGGTCCACCGCAGGAGGCTGGTCTATAGCGCCCTCCGTGGTGACGGTCTCACCGCTGTCAGGTGTCTTGGGGTCCTCCGTACCCGGGCCTGTTATGATGTCAAGATTCGTATCCGGCACCCTTACAGTCGAGGGAACAAGAGTATGTATTATGTCAAGTCTGAGCATATTGTACATGCCCAGCTGCTCATTCTGGTAGTTATAATCGGTGTCTGAGTAATAAAGGTCCTTCGGCCTGACTCCTGCGCCCCAGGGCAGATGCACAAGGCCCAGACCAAGGTAATGGAACAGGAAGATGCCAAGTATGCTGCCCGCCAGCAGCATTTTTGGGGTGACCGCCTTATACTTTGAGGTCTTCATCACTTCGATCAGGTGATGAGGCACCTCTTTTTCTATGTCGTCGCCGAAGATGAAGCGGCCGAATACGATGATGTAAATAGCTGGTATGAAAAGAATGATAAGCTTATGCAGATTCAGTCCTATGTTAAGAAAAATAACATCTATGAACTGATACAGATGGTTCTCTGCCGCTGTCTTCATGGAGGACAGAGGATAGTAGGTCTGAAGTATGGTTTTCGCTATGAACTCTGCTCCATAGGATACCGTCAGGATCACTGCCATGACCTTGCTGTAGTTCTTGGCGGTCCGGGGCTTCATCAGGGCTGAGATCGCGGTAAAAAGCAGTGAATATGAGATTGCGAAGACAAGATAGATAGGCGCAAAGCGAAGATCATTGCCATCGAAAATATGTACGAAAAGCTCCAGCCACATGGCCAGTATGGGAAAGAGCCAGACCCTCTCCCAAAGGCTGTTTTTGACAGTAAAATTTCTTATCCTTGTATAATATTTGCTTAAGTTCTTTTTCATTGAAATAACGATTCCCTTTTCCGGAGACATTGAAATCATTGGTTTCCGGCCATTTCTGCGATGCACCTTCCATAAAGAAGTACAATCTTATAAATTATATTAAAACTCCGGTAAAAGTTCAAGTATCTTGACTAAAGCATCCAAAGCAATTAAAATGATATTGTTAAAAACAGAACAATCTGTACAACTGGTTTAATCATATCATAAGGAGGTAAAATTAATGGCAAAATTCGTATGCCCCGTTTGCGGCTATGTTTATGAAGGCGATTCCATGCCCGAAGATTTCAAGTGCCCCCAGTGCGGAGTACCCGGCAGCAAATTTAAGAAAATGGAAGAATCCGCAGCTCTGGCAGCAGAGCATGTTTTCGGCGTAGGCAACAATCTGGATGCCTGCACTCCTGAGGACAAGCAGTTCATCCTTGACCAGCTGAAGGCCAACTTCAACGGCGAATGCAGCGAGGTAGGCATGTATCTCTGCATGGCAAGAGTAGCTATAAGAGAAGGATATCCTGAGATCGGCGCTTACTGGGAAAAGGCTGCTTATGAAGAAGCAGAGCACGCTGCAAAGTTT
>JAEEPD010000076.1 GCA_016284575.1 Bacillota bacterium
TGGTAAACAAGAGGACAAATCGGGATTTGAGGAAAAATGAAAGAATATAAAGTAAACTCCGGATACGGCTGGCACGCGTGGTTCTGGGTCGATAAAGAAGAATTCGAGGGCAAGTGGAAGATCGGAAGGCTTCGATACCGCGTCGAAAAAGCCGTCGGCAGAGCCGACGACGGCAAGCTTTTTCTGATGGTTTGGACGAATCTCGACCAAAACGACTGGCACAAGTTCTCACAGGTTTTTTATGAGATCGACGAGAGCGAATATGCCGAGCTTCTCGACCGCGCGATAAAACAGGGCGAATTAACGCCGAAAGACCGGGAGCATCTGATCAAAAGAATGAAAGCGCCCTTTATCCCGCCATGGGACATCCATAAAGCCGTCGTCGTTTACCGGGACGGGCGCTATACGCTCGGCCAGCAAGGCGATCTTCCGTATCTTATTGTAAACGGCGAGAGACTCACTCTGACCTGCCACCCGTATGAGCCATGCCTGTATATCACCGATAAGAGCAATGGCAAGACGGTGGTGCACAACGCCTTCGATCCGTTCGACGTCCTGGATGCTTTCAGCAGAGGCGAAACGATCACGTCGATCACGGGCAGAGAATACGACGCGCGGGATTTCTGCAGAATGGTCGAATACGCCGCCGGTATGGGAGATATCGGCATTAACGATGCGGAAGTTGTATTCGGGACGAACAAAAAGCGGGAAGAGACTGCAAAAAAATGAATCAACGCAATAAAACGTTTGCTTTGAACCCACGCACCCTCATTTGCACCCATGACCATCAATTTGCATCCAAAGGCTGCTTTTCTATCCATTTGTACTTTCAGTCCTTTTGTTTGATCGGACATAGGGGGATCGAACCCCTATTCTTCACTATTTCCCAAAGCTATGAAGCAAATTTTTTTTCGATGTGACTGAAAACGCATTCTTCTGGTAAAATGAGACTGTGCAACCTGAGGTTGCGAAAAAGCAAATCCAGGTTGGTGGAAAGATGGGTGGATGGGCAGTATACTCCAGTCAAAAGGAGGACGGAAAAATGAGTTTTTCAGAAAATCTGCAAATGATAAGGAAAAAGAATCAGCTGTCCCAGGAGGAACTGGCGGAGCTGCTTGGCGTAAGCAGACAGGCTGTTTCAAAGTGGGAGCTGGGAGAAGGCTACCCGGAGGTTGAGAAGCTTCTTATTCTATCGAAAAAGCTGAACGTTTCACTGGACAGCCTGATGACGGGAAGCCTGCCCGGGAGCGAGGATCAGAAATCAAACAAGCAGGGCATCATCCGTATCATATCTCCAAACGAAGGCGTTATCATAGATACCACAAAGGTGATGCGGTCACAGGAATTCAAGGGTTTGAAAAACAGTCCCAAATATGCGCTGTTTGCTTCTGATGGGAAGGAAATGTCCTATTGGGGCGCTCAGAGCACGCTTCTGGGCTGGTATCGGAATTTGGAGGATGTAAACAGAGAGATCGAAGAGATCCAGAAGTCACTGGATGCGGGGGCTGGCTCCTATGCTTTGCAGTACAGCGTCAAGTGCAGGCAAAACATGTTCCGGACAATAGAAGAATAGATGCGGGCTATCTAATAAAGTTTTTTCAAAAATGCCAAAATCCGAAATCCACGCAAAGGGTTTCGGATTTCTTTATTTCTTAAATAATGATCAGCCTTAAATCAGCGCAGAAGCATCAGCAGGGCGTAAAGCCAGTGGGCTGCTACGCCTGCGCAGAGGCCGCCTATGGTATGGCTTATGAGTGCCTTGCCTGTCAGGTCCTTGCAGCCTATGCTGTTCATCATGGATACGTGGGTGCTCAGATATCCGCTCCAGCAGGTGCACATGGCTGTGAATACCGCAATGTCTCCGGCGTGGGCGAGGCCGCTTTCCACCAGTTTTGCAGTCATGCTGCTGGCAGCGCCTGCGGCTCCCATGGATGTTATGGTGACGCCTATGCATTCGGGACTGGAGAAGCCGAAGAGAGGCTTAAGTATGAAGCCGGCTTTGTCTGCCAGCATGGGAAGGAGACGGACGCCTTCAAAGGCGGCTCCGGTGTAGCTCCCATCGGCTGCGGGCCCGTTTGTAAGCATCATCACCACGGTGCAGATGATAAGGACGCCCGGGATGATGCCAAGACCCATGTTGACGCCATTCATGCCTCCGTCAAGGATCGCCCCAAGGAAGCGGTTTGTGATGCTGCCCTCACGTATGGGGCGCATATTCTTGTTCCAGGCCTTCACACCCTCCGGCAGCTCCATCTGAGCATCCTTTCCGAAGACCTTCTTTGCGTAGAGCATCATCAGTCTTGTGCTGACTATGCTGCCGATCACGGCGCCCACAAGGCCGATGCCCACAGCGGCGCCGAAGCTGTCCTCTGTGAGGGCTGAGAGGCTGAGCATGAAGGTGCAGACTATCATACCCATGCCAAAGGAGGTGCCCAGGTTGGCCAGGGCGGCGTACTGGTACTTTTTGAAAAGGCTCTTGAAGTAGTTGTCCTCCGCCAGCACCAGGATGGCGGGGTTGTCAGATAGAAATGTCATGACCACGCCTACGGAGCTCACTCCCGGAAGACCGTAAAGAGGCATCATAAGTGGATCGAGGATCTTGTTTGCCAGCGCAACCACGCCGAACTCAAGACACAGCGCCGATACGGCTCCCATAAGAACACATATGGCCATCAGGTAGAATACCGTATCCATCAGAAGCGAATATGCAGTGTTCATAAAGGTGTTCAGCGTATTGACCAGTCCCATCTGGAACGAAAAAAAGCAGAAAAACAATATGATTCCAACCAGGAACACAAAGTTTTCTGCCGAGATCTCCTTCTTTTCCAAAGCCTTATTTTCCATACCGGGCATCTCCTTTTCAGTATCGTTCATTAAATCCAGTATAACCTAAGCTTATATCAAATACAAACCCAAGTGATAAATAAACTGAAGCAGTTCTTTAAGAATTGCTTTTTTTATTTAAGTTGGATTTAAGAATCCGCTGGTATATTTGTGCCATCAAAAGCAGATTACTCTGAAAAAGAGGTGATATATATGCAGTACAGACATGAATGGATATATAAAAAAGCCGTCCCCGGGTAGGGGCGGCTTTGCTTTGCATGGCTTTTTGCCATGCTTTATTCATTTATGTGGGTATTCAGGGCTGCCAGGCGGTAGACTCCGTCGTCGTCCAGATGGAGGAAGAGGGCCAGCTCCGTGGGGACGGTGTATTCCTTGCCCTCGCGGGTTATGACATAGTCATAGCGGGTATTCACCAGCACGTAATAGTCGTTCAGGATCTGGGGCTCGGAGATATCCGCGTTCCGGACCTCCGCCTTGGAGTGCCAGTTGTACCACTGTATCTCCATGCTGGGGATGCTTGTGCGCAGGGGCGAGCTCTTGGTTATGTAGCCCGACAGGGTGTTCCAGCTCACATCCTTGCTGATGTAATTTGAGTACTTTTCCGCTATCTGGATAGCTCTTTCCTTAAGCTTTGCCGCCTGCTCGTCGTCTGCGAAATACTGCTGAAGCCTTATGGGTTCCTTCTCGCTGCCGCTGCCCCTTTCTTCAATGCGTATGCGGGACGCGTCTTCGCTTTTGGTCTCCCAGCTTATCTGGTCCCTGCTGAACAGGCCTTCGGCTCTGCAGCTGTACAGTGAGGGGGGAGCCATATTTCCCTCCAGGCCTTTGAGCTGCTCCATGCCCGGATATATCCTTAAGGACTGGGCATCCAGGAGCTTACCCTCCGAAGTAACTACCACAGCCTCCGGTGCCTCCAGGCTGAAGCTTAGTATGCCCTCCACGCCCTTAAGCTCGTACAGGGCAAGGGAAAGTATGCCCCGCTCCTTTATGCCAAGACGGGCCTTGCCCACAGTCTTTCCGTCGACCTTGAGGCTATAGACGCTGTCTCCGCCGGGGTCCACCACGGGGACGGAGCTGTAGTCCATGTCGAGGCCGTACTGACGGCCTACCTCCTCCGCAGTTTCCTTAAGCACCGTCTCTGCGCAGTTCTTCTGATACTTGTCGCAGAAATCCCAGAGCTGCTTAAGAGCCCAGCCCATGAAGGCAAGCAGAAACACCAGAAACACAATATAAAGTTTTAATGCGATCCTGTGCTTCTTCACTCTCTGTTCTCCACTAAAATGAAGGTGGGTATGGGGCGTTCCCCGAAGATTGATGAGGGAACTGTTATTACCTCTCCCTGATATACCATGGAGCTGCTGTTGCCGCCGTCAAGATTGGCAGCATTCACGGCTCCGTAGCTTTCCATGATGCCTATGAGGTCCAGATAGGTGGCCCCCATGCTGCTGGGCTGTCTGCCGTCTATAACAAGGAGCAGCATAGCTCCGTCAGCCCTCTGGCCTATGGCACTTCTGGGGTTCAGGCCTCCGCCCTTGCCCACGTCCACGGCCTCGCCGTTAACTATGAGTGCAGGCCCCCAGGCAACCGCGTCTCTTACGCCGCGCTTTATAGCCTCGTTTCCTGTCATGTTTCCTATCACTAGGCGGTTGTCGTTATCGATGCCTATGAGTTTGTGATAGGCTCCCTTGGAGCCGTTTCTCCACTCGCCTTTGGACATGACTATGCCAAGGGGAATATCACCGTTGCCCAGGCCTCCCTTGTCGTAGAAGCCTCCGCCGTTGATGCCTCCTATGGCTCCCTCGGCCTCGACTATCTGGGAGAGGGTCATGCCGCTGCCGGTATCGTATTTGGGAAGGGTCCCCACATAGACTCTGGAGGGGTCCTCGACTATCATCATCTTGCCGCTGTAGGTGGGGCCCTGGACATCCTCCACGGTGATGCCGTTTCTTTCGACAGTATCGTCTATTACCACCAGATCCGGGTCTGATTCCAGCTCATCGTCCTTGCCGCTGGCATCCTCAAGTATTTTAGCCACAGTTTCTTCGGCCAGGAAGAGTCTTGCAAGGGGCTTTGCCGCCGAGGTCTGCTGCACGGTTATGACGAACATGTCCCTGATCTCCTCGGAGGGCCCCCTTTCGATGATCCACACCGCAGCCACAGTAAAGCTGAGCAACGCAAAAATCAGGGTCAGGAGCAAAACTCCCAGACCCTTGAAAAATCCGCCCTTGCGGCTTCTTGTTTTCTGCTTGTATCTCTGGCTTCTTGTTCTTCTCAATTTATAATACTGTTAATCCTTCAGCATCTGCTCTATATTCACCTTGAACAGCTTGGCAAGGCTGAGGAAGGTGACGATGTCCGGCATGCGCTCGCCGCTTTCCCAGCGATACACTGCCTGGGGCGACACGCCCATGCTGTCAGCCACATCCTTGACTGTCATGTGCTTTTCCTGGCGGCGGTTCTTGATCTTTTCGCCTATCTTGTT
>JAEEPD010000077.1 GCA_016284575.1 Bacillota bacterium
GAAAACTCCAGTTCATCCTCCTCAAGCATACGGAATCCATCTTCTGCAAATCCAAAGTAGCTGGTAAACCATACCACGATAGTGGAAAGCAAAATAATCGTACCGGCTTTCTTGATAAACGACCAGCCTCTCTCCCACATGGATCTTAGCACATTCCCAAGAGTGGGCATATGATATGCAGGGAGCTCCATAACGAAAGGAGCCGGGTCGCCCGCAAACATCTTTGTTTTCTTTAACATAATACCGGAAACCACGATAGCTGCCATACCAATAAAATATGCTGAGGTGGACACCCACGCAGAACCGCCAAAGATTGCACCTGCAATCATTGCGATAAAGGGAACCTTTGCTCCGCAGGGGATAAAGGTGGTGGTCATTATTGTCATGCGGCGGTCGCGTTCATTCTCTATAGTACGGCTTGCCATGATGCCGGGGATGCCGCAGCCAGTGCCTACCAGGATAGGAATGAAGGACTTGCCGGAGAGACCGAATCTTCTGAACACACGGTCCAGAACGAAGGCGATACGGGCCATGTAGCCGCAGGCCTCAACAAAGGCCAGCAGGAAGAACAGCACCAGCATCTGAGGAACGAAGCCCAGAACAGCGCCTACGCCGCCTATGATACCGTCGATGATCAGTCCCTTGAGCCAGTCAGCGCAGCCGATGGAATCCAGCAGGTTCTCCACAAGTACGGGAACGCCGGGAATCCAGGTGCCGTAGTCTTCAGGCCCGGGCGCGGTGGCATCGTACTTCTCCATTACCTCCATGGCATCAGCCAGGTCTGCATAGGTGAAGGTCACTTCTTCCGGCTCCAGAGTTTCGTCATCTACCAGCAGATAGTCTGCAGTTGCGCTCTTATCTATGCCTGCAAAGGCTTCCTGATAATCCGCCAGAGTTGCCTCCTCGTCCAGACCGATGAATGCATCCACAACATTTGCGGCGTCGCCGTATTCCTCAGCGACCTCTTCGTACTCGGCAGTGCCGTTTCCGAAGAGATGGAAGCCATCGCCGAACAGGCCGTCGTTAGCCCAGTCGGTGGCAGATGCGCCGACGGTCACCATGGAAATGTAATAGATAAGGAACATTACCAGAGCGAAGATGGGAAGACCAAGCCAGCGGTTGGTAACTATCTTATCGATCTTGTCGGAGGTGGTCAGCTCGCCAACGCCCTTCTTTTTGTAGCAGGCCTTGCATACCTCTCCGATGTAGATATATCTTTCGTTGGTGATGATGGATTCCGCATCGTCATCCATCTCCTTTTCCACAGCCTGGATATCCTGCTCGATGTGAGCTCTGACATCTGCGGGCAGCTTGAGCTGCTCCAGCACCTTGTCATCTCTTTCAAAAAGCTTAATGGCATACCAGCGCTGCTGCTCCTCGGGAAGTCCATGAACGCAGGCCTCCTCGATGTGAGCCAGAGCGTGCTCCACGCTGCCGGAGAAGCTGTGCTGGGGAATCGTTTTGGTGCCCTTTGCTGCACTGATGGCAGCATTTGCAGCCTTATCCACGCCGTCGCCCTTAAGAGCGGAGATCTCTACGACCTCAACACCCAGCTGTCTTCCCAGCTCCTTTGTGTCGATCTTGTCGCCGTTCTTTTTTACCACATCCATCATGTTGACGGCCATGACCACAGGAATGCCAAGCTCTGTGAGCTGGGTGGTCAGATAGAGGTTTCTCTCCAGATTGGTACCGTCAACTATGTTGAGGATGGCATCGGGGCGCTCGCCCACCAGATAATTTCTGGCGACGACCTCCTCCAGAGTGTAGGGGGAAAGTGAATATATACCGGGAAGGTCTGTAATGATCACATCGTCGTGACCCTTAAGCTTGCCCTCCTTTTTCTCCACCGTAACTCCGGGCCAGTTTCCTACAAACTGGTTGGAGCCGGTCAGAGCATTGAACAGTGTAGTCTTACCACTGTTCGGGTTGCCCGCCAGGGCTATTCTGAGATTCATGATGATTCCTTTCTTTGTTAGCGAGAGCTAACTTATGAATAAATAAAATAATGCCTAAATATCTTCCACAAGAACCATTTCCGCGTCAGCCTTTCTCAAAGAAAGCTCGTAGCCGCGGACAGTGAGCTCCAAGGGGTCTCCAAGCGGCGCAACCTTGCGCACATAGATCTCTATGCCCTTGGTAATGCCCATGTCCATGATCCTGCGCTTGATGGCGCCCTCACCTGTCAGCTTTACGACCTTGACAGTAGAGCCTATCTCCGCATCTCTGAGTGTCTTCATTCCTGCCTCCTTCTAAACCATAATCCTCTGGGCCATTTCCTTGCTGATGGCCACCCGGGATTCCTTTACATTTACGATAACATTTCCGCCGATCTCTGCAACCACAGAGACTTTTCCGCCGGTGACGAAGCCCAGATTCTCAAGGTGAAGCCTTATCTCCTGACTTCCCCCCACCTTCTTGACTATCAATTCCTCGCCGGGGTTTGCAAAACATAGCGGCAGCATTTCTATTCCCCTCTTTTCAATGAAATATAAAATTAGCCTTTGCTAACTTCAGCTAATATTATAGTTAGCGTTAACTAACATGTCAAGTTGGTTTTTGCTAACCTTTTTCAAAAAACCAAGGCTTAGCCGCCAATAGTTAGCCTTTGCTAACTTGATTATTTATTTGATATGAATTATAATTGATTAAATCACATCAGGAGCACAACAGCCTGCTCTTTCCAAACAGGAGGATCCCAATGAATCTTAAAGAATCCGGAGAAATGTATCTGGAGACCATACTGGTCCTTAGCCAGAGAAACGGCAACGTCAGATCTATCGACATTGCGGGAGAGATGAATTTTTCCAAGCCTTCCGTCAGCAGAGCCATGGGCAAGCTGAGAGAGGGCGGATATATAAATATGAACAGCGACGGCATGATCACCCTTACCGACAGTGGCAGAGCTGTGGCTGAGAAGATCTACGAACGCCACAATGTACTTTCCACCCTTCTTATGCAGCTTGGCATAGACCAGGAGATCGCCACTGAGGACGCCTGTCGTATAGAGCATGTTATCAGCGATGTGTCATTCGATGCCATCAAGACTCATGTAAAGGAGAAGTATAATGTATAAAGTTGGAATATTGGGCTGCGGAAGGCTGGGAAGCATCGCAGCAAACGCACTGAAGGAGGGCAAAGCTCCGTTCTGCGAGCTGGCAGCCCTTCTGGACAGCAACGAAGATGTACTGGCAGCGAAAAGCGGGGAATTCGGTGTCCCGGGCTTTACTGACAGAAATGAATTCATGGCCTGCGGTCTGGATTTCGTGATCGAAGCCACACGTCAGAATGTGGCTCAGGAAAACATTCCGGCCTTCATCGACAAGGGAATCAGTGTTGTGAGCCTTTCCTGCGGAGCCTTTGCGGACAAGGACTTTTATAACAAAACCGCAGCTCTCTGCCTGGAGCGGGGCGCCAAGGTCTATCTGGCCACAGGCTGCCTGGGAGGCTTCGATCTTGCCTCCGTGTTCCAGCTTATGGGCGGCATGCAGGGCACCGTGGTGCAGTATATGCCCCCCAAGGCAGAAAGAGATCCGAAGAACCCCATGGCAGGTTTCCCGGAGGAGTTCTCAGGGACCGCCCTTGAGGGCTTCAACATCTCCCCCAGCCATCTGAACACAGTTATTGCAGGCGCTCTGGCCTGCGGCGAGCTGGAGGATGCCCGCTACGAGCTGAGACCGGCGCAGCCCGGCATGGGAGCCTTCGGTCTGGAGATGAAAAATGACCTCAGTTCAGCCAAGATCATCATCTCCCAGAACACCTTCGAGATGATAGCCCTCAGCACCGTAGCCGTGCTCAACAGGGTGACTAACCCCATCACTTTCTAGACCTATCGCAATTGAAAACCCGGCAGGCCTTGAGGCCGCCGGGTTTTGTTGTTCCTATTTTACTTCACATATGGTCCCGCCGCCGATCACCACGTCGCCGTCGTAAGCCACAACAGCCTGTCCCACAGTGGGAGCCCTCTGGGGCTCGTCGAAATCGAATATCAGGCGGTCACCCTCCTGAGTGATGGTGCAGGGCTGCTCATTGTGATAGTAGCGTATCCTTGCCTTTGCCCGCATACTGTCCTCGATCCCTGGGACCGAAATCAGATTGATCCTGTCCGCCTCCACCCGGCTGGCGAAAAGCCCTTCGCCATGGGAGAGCACCACCTGGTTTTCCTCCGGCCTTATGGCCACCACGTAAAGAGGCGCCGTACTGGCTATCCCAAGGCCCTTGCGCTGCCCTACAGTGTAGCGGATGATCCCCTTGTGACGGCCAAGAACATTGCCTTCCAGGTCCACGAAATCCCCCTCCGGATATTCTTTTCCTGTGAACTGCTCTATAAATCTCGCGTAGTCTCCGTCCGGAACGAAGCATATGTCCTGGGAATCATGCTTCTGGGCGTTCACAAAGCCCTGCTCCTCCGCTATTTTGCGGGTCTCGGTCTTGTGATAGCTGCCAAGGGGAAACAGGGTATGGGAAAGCTGCTCCTGGCTCAGCATGTAAAGCACGTAGCTCTGGTCCTTGGATGGATCCAGGGCTTTTTTCAGCAGCCAGCGCCCCGAGGCTTCATCGTATTCGATTCGTGCGTAGTGGCCCGTGGCAAGATAGTCCAGTCCCCTGGCCTTGGCCTCAGACCACATTTTTTCGAACTTCATGGTCCTGTTGCACTGAATGCAGGGGTTTGGAGTACCACCGGCCTCGTAGACACGAACGAAATCCTTCATCACCTTTTCCCTGAACTCACTGCGGTAGTCCCAGATCTCATGGGGCACACCCATGGAGAAAGCGACCCGCGCAGCATCCATCATATCAGCCCAGCTGCAGCAGCTTCGTTCGCTGCCTGCATCGCAGGTGCCTGTTTCCGCCTCCGGGAGACCTACCTCTTCGTTTCTGTAGAGCTGCATCGTAGCGCCATAGCAATCATAGCCCTGCTCCTTCAGGAGCCCCAGGGCAACGCTGGAGTCCACACCTCCGCTCATGGCGACCAGAACCTTCTTACTCATATGCACCACCACTCAAAAGCCTTCAGGCTGCTGGGCAAAAAACATCCGCCGCAGCCCTCTCAAATCGTACTGATGATTGTATCAAAAATGAGCGTCCCTGTCTATAAGGGGAGCCCGTCTCAAAGCCTGATGCAGCTCTATCGTTTATCGCTTATAAACGATAAAGCATGAGGTCTGCATAATTGCAAGATCCTTAAACCCTGGACACAACAGAAACAGCATTATCTTTTGTTTTTTTTCATGCTGATTTTATGATATAGTTATTGCGAGGTAGAAGTTATGGCTTATACAAAGGGATTAAATACAAAAAAGACCATTTTCAGAGCTGCCCTCGTGCTCTTTTACGAAAAGGGATACCAGCAGGTAAGCGTCACGGAGATCTGCGAAAAGGCAGGTATAACAAGAAATCTGTTTTACCGTTACTATAAGGACAAAAACGATATCATCCTGGCCATGAGAAATGTTGAGCCAAAATATGGCTCAGACTTTCTGAGAAGAGAGGAGCTGTTGCTGAAGGAATGCCGCAGCGAGCTTGAGAGTTATATGGCAAAGGTGGCAAATTACGAGTACGCCATTCTCTCCACTCCTCCCATACACAGGCTTTTTTCGGAGATACACGGTGTCTTCAACAGCCCGGATTTTCTGAATGCCCGAAGGGAGGAGCGCAGCTACGAGCTGACCCTCCTCAAGCAATACAGCCATCTGTTTCCCGGGGATGATGCCCAGCTGGCCTGGCTCTACTACAGAGCCAGAAGCGAGATGATAGCCGCCAAATACAACATGGAGAAGGACCATCTGTCGGATCTGGCGCTGGTAAAGATAATGATGGTCACCACGCTGCTCTGGCATGGCCACAGCAGAGAGCAGACCGACGATTTCACGGACAGGATCTGCAGGATACTGTCTGAAAACTCCATAGCGCCGGAAGAAATCATGGTGAGAGACCCCGATCTGTAGCGCTATCACCGCCAGCTCTGTATTCAAACACAACGCAACATAAAAGCTCTCATGCTTCCATGAGAGCTTTTAGCTTTAATTTATCCGGTGCTGAGCCTGCCCGGCTTAAGCGTCCTTTCTCTTTCTGAAGAAATACTCGTCCAGCTCCTTCTTGATCTTTTCGGGGATCTTTCTGGGAACGGGGCATATAGCCGCGTCGGCCAGCTTAAGGGTGAATTCGCTGATGAAGTCAGCATCGATCTGGATCTGCTTTGCGCTTACGGTGCTGCCGTCGTCATAGCGGCTGTGGATGACAGCCTGATTATGGGGAGCCATCTTGCCGAAGGAGTATGCCGGAACGCCCTTGTCAGCGAAGGAGGAGGAGTCGGAGGACATTACCCTCTGCATAGCCCTTACGGGGAAGCCCTTCTCCGCGGCGAAGCCGTTCAGATAAGCAACGGCGCTTTCCTCAGCATTTACGCAGCACATCACCTTGCCCATGATGCTTCCGATCATGTCCACATTCACGTTCAGAGCGATCTTGTCCAACTCAGCCTCGTGATCCTTCACATAAGCCTTGGAGCCCAGCAGGCCTCTCTCCTCGCTGCCCACGAATACGCAGCGAAGGCCATAGTGGTGCTTACCGGTTTTTGCAGCCATCTCCAGAGTGTTCAGCAGGGTGAGGCAGCCGGTCAGATTATCCCACACGCCCTTTGCCAGGGGTCTGGAATCCAGATGGGCGGACATGGTTATCCATTCATCGCACTCGCCGGGGATCTCAGCAATGGTATTCCAGGACTTGCCCATGCCCTCGGTCTGGTCGATCTCTATCACCACATCCATAGGCAGATTCTTTACAAGCTTCACAGCCTCCTTGGCGTTGATATTCACACCCAGTGCCTTGCGGCCCTGAGCCATGTAGCCTCTAAGCTCTCTCAGGTCGATGTCATTGTCTCTCCACTTTACATCGCCGTCATAGGTGATGAAGCCCACAGCGCCGGCATCCAGCATGTCGTGATAGGTAAAGGTGCTGGGATAGGAATCTGACAGAACGATCTTTCCCTTGACCTTGGACAGGGAGATGGGATCGAAATCTGCGATATATACCAGTGGAGCCTCCACCCTGCCGCTGCCGCAGAGCTCGTAGCCCTTGCAGGGGATCTCTCTGCCGCCTGCGATGAGCTTTGCGCTGTTGATGGTGGTGACAGGCACGTCAAAGGCCTCTACCCGCGCCTTTGCGCCCAGCTTTTCAGCTTCCTTAGCCAGATATTCGGCAGTCCACTTCTCTTCCTTGGAAGCGCTGATCCTGATGTTGCCGGCTTCCTTGATTATTCTTTGAATTTCTCTTTGAGTCATATTGTCCTCCGATGGATCTCAGCTTCTGCAGACGGGCTCAAGGCACCACCCGCAGAAAGAATTACTTGTTCTAAAGGCAAGATAGCACAATTTTTGAATCAAGTCAATAATTTTTCAGCCAGATAGTGTTTTTATTCTTCCCTTATGGTATACTATAGAAGAATCAGGAGTGTTAACTATGGCAAACAAGAAAAAGGGTATGGAGACCCGCAAGCTGATCGTCCGCACCGCCACAAGACTCTTCTATGAGCGGGGCTTTGCTGATGTCACCGTAAAGGACATCTGCGACGAGGCGGATATCCCCAAGTCTCTGTATTATTATTACTATAAAGATAAAATGGAGTTGGCTACGCTTATGTGGAGGGCTTTTCTTGTGGAGGCCTACAAGGCTGCCAGCGACGATGGAAAATACAGCGCCCTCACAGAGGACGCCAATGCCAGGACCATATTTTACGACGCCACCTACCTGTCCCTCCTGAAGGACAAGCCTCTGCTGAGGATCTTCGCCGAAGCCGTTTATGAGATGCCAAAATTCTGGTTCTCCGGCAACGGCATAAGCTTCGGCGCCAGCGGATATCAGGGCAGAAGCCAGAACATGGAGCCGAAGGACTTCGATATGCTATCCTGCTATCTTGGCGTGTTTCCGCTTATGGTAAAGCGCCTTGTGGACATCGGTGACAGCCAGGTAAGCCCCGAGGAATTCGTCACCTACATGCAGTATCTAAGCCACAGCTATTTTGAGACCGATACAGACAGGATACTCAGCACCGTAAAGGAACAGGTCCGCATAGCCTCTGAAAACCTCATAGACCTGTCCGCCATCTTCCTGCGCATACCGGAGCTCATGTTCCCAGAGGAATAGCTTCGGAAACCCATAAAAATCTAAACAAAACCCCCGGCTGCGTTCGCAATGCCGGGGGTTCCGCTATCTATTGGAGGCTGAAACTAGCGCTCTTTTCTGATCATAAAGCCGAGGATGAAGGCCAGGATGGTCCAGGGCACCCAGGCCAGGGAAATGGAGGCCAGAGGAAGCCTGGTGTAGATATTGCAAAGGCCTTCAAAGGCTCCGAACTTCACGAAATACTTCCAGAGCATGTCCATCATGCCCATGGCAAAGGCCACGTACATTGCCCAGCGTGCAGCCCTTATACCGCGCTCGCTGCTGCTGTCCTTTGCAAAGCCGTAGTAGAGCACCAGAACGATCACCGCTGGATATACACCATCAAGAATTGGCCCGAGTATGGAGAGGATATTGGTGAGGCCCAGGCTGCCAAAGAAAATGCTCAGAACCACGATGGCCAGTGACACCTGCTTATAGCTGAATTTCCCCTCGGTCACATCTACGAAGAACTCTGCGCAGCCGGAGGACATGCCGATGGCCGTGGTAAGAGCTGCCATAAACAACGCAATGCAGAACAGCATGCCGCCCAGCTTTCCGTACTGAGCCGTGGCCACGGCTGTGTAAAGAGCGGTATAGCTGAGATTCGGGAAGGTGGAGGCAGAGGTCGCGCCTATCACCATGTGGCAGAAATGGGTGACTGTAAGCATGGCGACGCCTGCGATGCCGACACGTATCATGTTGGAGGTGATCTTCTCCTCGCTCACGCCCTTGTGCTTAAGGCTGTTTATTATAACGGCGCCGAAAATAAGGGCGCAGAGTATCTCACCCGTGGCATAACCGCTGGTAAAGCCGTAGGCGAAGGGAGAGCCCTCATACTGCCTGGGTCCTATCTCTCCAAGTGGATTCAGAAGGCCCTTTCCCACCACTGCGACAACGATTATCAGCAGCACCGGAAAGAGTATGGCAGAGATCCTGTCCATGGCCTTTCCGGGACTCACGAGGAAGAAATATGTGATGATATAGAAAACTATAGTAAAGATTATCAGGGGCACCCGGCTCTGCACATTGATCCCGAAGGCCTGGACCACGGAATCCCATGCCGCAGCGCTCATACGCGGGATAACGTAGAATGGACCATTCATGGCGATGGTGACACAGGCATAGAAAATGCCAAACTTCTTTCCCGTGATGCGGTTTGTGAGCTGGCTGTAGGTGGCATTGCCCCTGGCCAGAGCTATATAGCCCACGACTACCAGAAAGAGCGAGGTGATGAATGCGCCAAGGAATGCAGGCAGCAGCGAGCTTCCGCTCTCCTTTCCCCAGTTCATGGGCCAGACCATGCTGGATGCACCAAAATGCATGGAAAACAGCGCTCCGCCGCTTAGGAAAAGCGCCAGCGGCTTAAGATTGCCCTTCTTGTCCAGATCTCTGTTCATAACAGTTCACGAGCCTCCGATTTTTTAACCGATTCAATAAAACAAAGCTATTATGAAACAAAACACCTAAAATTGCAAGTATTTTTAACCAGTTAAAAAAATAACTTTTCAATGAAAAGGCCGATAGCCCCTGGGGATCCTTAAAAAGAGCCGTCATGCTCCGCGGCAGCGCTGCTTATTTCGAATTTCGCCGCTTAATCGCCTATCGCTAATAAACGATAAAAGCCCGAAGCTTCAGTGCTCCGGGCTTTTCGATGCTTTTATGGCTTTGCTTCAGAGCTCTCCTGCTCCAACCTTATAGGCCAGCTCCAGATCCTTGGGGAACTGCTCCTCTCTGCTGAGCTTCTTCTTTTCCTCGCTGAAGCCCTTCATTTCGTACTTGGAATAGTCATTGACCTGCAGGGTGTTGCAGACGGGATAGAGCTTGATCTTTCCGTTGAGCTTTCCAAAGGAAGCAAAATAGTTTTCCATCTTCGCCTTGTAGCCCTGCTCATAGTACTGCTCAGGGGCATTCATGGTAAGGAACACGGATACGTCCACCTTGCCCTTGAAGGTGCTGCTGTAGTCATTATAGCTCAGGGCGGGGAATACGATGCGCTCCAGAGCCGCCCTGAGCACTCCTGTGGGGTCTCCGAAGTATATGGGGGAACCAAGGATAAGATGATCCGCCTTGTAGATCTCCTCCAGCACGGGGCTGAACTCGTCCTTCCAGTAGCACCTGCAGGGCTCCTCTATTCCGGCCCTCTTGCAGGCCAGGCAGCTTCTGCAGCCGGTGAAGTTAAGATCGTAGAGATCCACATAAAGGACCTCGTCTCCCCTTGCCTCTGCGCCCTTCTGGGCTTCCTTAAGGATCATTGCTGTGTTCCAGTTCTTTCTGGGACTTCCGTTGAGTATTACTGTCTTCAAAACTTTCTCCTATAAATAATTTCAGATGTTGCTAACTAAAACTTTATCACTTCAGGCTCGCTGCTGAAGGAGCTGAAGGTGGCGGTGGCATCCTTAAAGTAGAACACCTCAGTGTTGCCGTCATCCTCTGAATATCTGCCTCTGAGGGAAGGATACGCATCCAGCATGGATTTCTTTGCCTCGATCCTCTCATCCTCAATAAGCTCGCCTGCAACCCTCAGCCACTTGCCATCCATAAAGGCGCAGATCTCCGCCTTGGGATTTGCATGAAGCTGCTTTGAAACCTCCTTCACCTTGCCGGTCTGGATGTAGAGCTTTCCCTCAAACACATGAGCCGTTCCAAAGGGCCTTACGCGGGGCTGATCGCCCTCAACAGTTGCCAGATAATAAACCTTGGCATCCTTTAAAAACTTAACAACTCGTTCCATGGTCTCATCCTCCTTATCATACTGATTTTTATCCTACATGTGTTATTATATCATAAAAGAAAAGACCCCGAAGCCTTTGCTTTGGGGTCTTAAGCATCTTTTGCAGATAATCTCGCAGATTATACCAGCCGTAGATTGCAGCGAATCAAGCTTCGCCTTCGGCTCGCTTTCTTCGGCAATCCTGGCAGATTAAACTCTTGCGGCTCTGTCTTCGCGCTCAGCGCTCGCCAGTCGCCGAGAGTTTATACCAGCTCAAGGAATACTGCTTCAGCAACGTCTCCCTGACGGGGGCCGAGCTTCAGGATCCTGGTGTAGCCGCCGTGTCTCTCCTCATACTTGGGAGCGATCTCATCGAACAGCTTCTTAACAACATCCTCATCCTTGATGTATGCCATTGCCTGCCTCTTGGCGTGCAGGTCGTTTCTCTTTGCGAGAGTGATCAGCTTTTCAGCTTCTCTTCTGGTTTCCTTTGCTCTGCAGTCAGTGGTCTGAATGCGGCCATAGCGGAACAGATCTGTAACCAGATTTCTCAGCATGGATTTTCTGTGAGCGGTCTTAACGCCCAGCTTTCTGTATCCTGGCATTGGAACTAACTCCTTTCCTATTCGTCACTGGGCTTTAAGCTCAGTCCTAATTCTTCTAGTTTGTGCTTTACTTCGTCGAGGGACTTCTTACCCAGGTTCCTGACCTTCATCATTTCTTCTTCGGTCTTCTTGGTAAGCTCCTCAACGGTGTTGATAGAAGCACGCTTGAGGCAGTTGAAAGAACGAACGGAAAGTTCCAGTTCTTCAATGCTCATCTCAAGAGCCTTGCCCTTCTGATCCTCTTCCTTCTCGATCATGATATCCATTCCGGATGCGGCCTCTGTCAGGTCTACGAAGAGCTGCAGGTGCTCCTGCATGATCTTCGCGCCGATGGATACGCCTTCATCGGGAGGAATGCTGCCGTCGGTCCATACCTCCAGAACCAGTCTCTCGTAGTCGGTCACCTGACCAACACGGGTGTTCTCAACGGTGTAATTCACCTTGCGAACCGGTGTATAGATGCTGTCCACGGGAATGACTGCTATAGGGGTATTTTCATCCTTGTTCTGATCCGCGGGAACATAGCCTCTGCCGGTGGAGATATTGATCTCCATCACGAGGCTGGCGCCTGCTTCAAGGCTGGCAATGTGGAGCTCCGGATTGTGGATCTCCAGACTGCTGTCTGCAATGATGTCGCCTGCGGTCAGCTCCATGGGACCCTGCGCGTTGATGATGGCGCGCTTCTGGTCCTCTCCCTTAAGGGAGATGGCAAGCTTCTTCAGGTTAAGGATGATCTCTGTTACATCCTCCTTGACACCGGGGATGGTGGAGAACTCATGGAGCACTCCATCGATCCTCACGGATGTAACTGCGGCTCCGGGAAGGGAGCTGAGGAGAATTCTTCTGAGGCTGTTGCCCAGGGTGTTTCCATATCCACGCTCGAGAGGTTCAACTATGAATCTTCCGTAGCAGGGATCTTCTTCGGATAATTCGCAAACTATGGTCGGCTTTTCAATTTCTATCACTCTGAACTCCTCCTTCTTCAATATACTAAGTTAAACCTAATCTATCGATTACTTGGAGTAGAGTTCAACGATGAGCTGCTCATCGATGGGTGTATCGATCTGCTCTCTTACGGGATCAGCCAGAACCTTGCCCTCAAGCTTGTCTCTGTCAACGGAAAGCCATGCGGGAATGCCGACTTCCATCTCTCTGATCTCCTTGAACTTGGGGGAGCTCATGCTCTTTTCCTTAACCTTGATAACATCGCCGGGCTTTACCAGGTAGGAGGGAATGTTGACCTTCTTGCCGTTAACGGTGAAGTGACCGTGGGTAACAAGCTGTCTGCCTTCTCTTCTGGTGGTGCAAAGGCCCATTCTGTAAACTACATTATCAAGTCTTTCCTCCAGCATGATCAGAAGGTTTTCACCGGTCTTACCGGGCTTCTTGGATGCCTTAACAAATGTATTTTCGAACTGCTTCTCCAGCACGCCGTAGATGAACTTTGCTCTCTGCTTTTCTCTCAGCTGGAGACCGTAGTTGCTCATCTTTCTGTAGGAGTTTTTCTGAGAGGATCTTCTAGATTCCTTGAAAATACCCAGGTGGCTTGGATCGATCTGCAGTGCTCTGCACTTTTTGAGAATTGGATCTCTGTTTACTGCCATTTCTTTTTCCTCTCTTCCTGACTATACTCTTCTTCTCTTCGGGGGTCTGCATCCGTTGTGGGGGATGGGTGTGATATCCTTGATCATGGTGACCTTAAGACCGGTGGTCTCAAGGGCTCTGATAGCAGCTTCTCTGCCGGAACCCGGTCCCTTTACATATACTTCTACATTCTGAAGACCCTCAGCAACAGCTGCCTTGGCTGCTTCTTCTGCTGCCATCTGAGCTGCGAAGGGTGTAGACTTTCTGGAACCCTTGAATCCGAGGGAACCAGCGGAGCACCAGGAAATAGCATTTCCGTTGGTGTCTGTGAGAGTAACGAGTGTATTGTTGAAGGAAGCCTGGATATGAGCCTGTCCGTTCACAATGTTCTTGCGTTCTCTTCTCTTTTTACGTACAGTTTTCTTCTGCTGTGCCATTGTTACGCGACCTCCTTCTCAATTACTTCTTCTTTGCGCGTCCAACAGTCTTCTTGGGGCCCTTGCGGGTGCGGCTGTTGTTCTTGGTGTTCTGTCCTCTGACGGGCAGATTTCTTCTGTGTCTGATTCCTCTGTAGCAGCCGATCTCCTGAAGTCTCTTGATGTTCAGGGAAACTTCTCTTCTGAGATCGCCTTCTACGATGTACTCGGAATCGATGATCTTTCTGATGGCACCTACTTCGTCCTCGGAAAGATCCTTAACTCTGGTATCGGGGTTTACACCTGCTTCTTCCAGGATCTTCTTGGAAGTCTGCTTACCAATACCGTAGATGTAGGTAAGGCCGATTTCCACTCTCTTTTCTCTTGGAAGATCGACACCGGCTATACGAGCCATAAATTATACCTCCTATTGTACTGCAACTATTATTATAATTTGACGTGCCAACCCGGGCCGAGAGAGCCCGCCGGCACACAATACATAACTAACTTTTCAAATTCGTTAGCCCTGGACCTGCTTATGCTTGGGGTTTTCGCAGATGACCATTACTTTGCCGTTTCTCTTGATAACCTTGCACTTTTCGCAAATGGGCTTAACTGAAGCTCTAACTTTCATTTTTTCTCCTCCTGTTTAAGGACTATTTATCTCTCCAGGTGATCCTGCCGCGGGTGAGGTCGTAGGGGCTGAGCTCCATCTTGACTCTGTCGCCGGGAAGTATGCGGATGTAGTTCATGCGCATCTTGCCGGAGATGTGAGCAAGTACCTCGAAACCGTTTTCAAGTTTAACCTTGAACATGGCATTTGGAAGTGCCTCGAGCACTGTCCCGAATACTTCTATTGTGTCATTTTTCGCCATTGGCAGTACCTCCTTTATTCAGCAAGTCTGTATCCGTCCCTGTCAATGCAGGTAAGAAGTATGGGCTCATCCTCTGTGATGACCACTGTGTTTTCATAGTGGGATGCATAGGATCCGTCGACAGTGACTGCGGTCCAGTTGTTGGACAGCACTTCCACATCGTAATCGCCGACGGCGATCATGGGCTCCACCGCTATCACCATGCCGGGAACCAGCTTGGGACCGTGACCCGCCTTGCCGTAGTTGGGCACTGCAGGGTCCTCGTGCATGTCCCTGCCCACGCCGTGGCCGGTGTAATCTCTGATGACAGAGAAGCCGTTGGCCTCCACGTGCGCCTGGACTGCAGCGGAGATGTCTCCTACGCGATAGCCTTTCTTACAGAACTTAAGTCCTTCGAAAAAGCTTTCCTCACAGACTCTTATGAGCTTTGCATTCGTTTCACTAATTTTTCCGACCGGATAGGTCCTTGCCGCATCGGAGTAAAAGCCCTTGTGAATGGTACCGAGGTCCACGCTCACGATATCGCCTTCCTGAAGTATCCTCTTCTTTGAAGGGATACCGTGAACCACCTCTTCGTTTACCGATACGCAGGCGCAGGCGGGGAAGCCGCCGTAGCCCTTGAATCCGGGTTTCTGACCGCTGGATCGGATATAATCTTCGACCCATTTGTCAATGTCCTTTGTCGAAATGCCCGGCTTTATGAATCCGGGAAGATCTCTGAGCATTTTAGCCGCAACCATTGCAGCCTCAGCCATGATCTCGATTTCGTCTTTGGATTTAATGACGATCATTATTAGTCACCCAGCTTAGCGCATATTTCATCGAATACCTCAGCCTGGCTCTGCTCGCCGTTGATGGGAGCAAGCTTGCCGCTGGCGGTGTAGTACTCGATAAGAGGACTTGTCTGCTCGTTGTAGACCTTGAAACGGTTGAGAACAGTCTCTTCGGAGTCATCTGCTCTCTGATAGACCTCGCCGCCGCAAACGTCGCACACGCCTTCAACCTTGGGAGGCATGGTGATCACGTGGTAGGGTCTTCCGCAGTTCCTGCAGACTCTTCTGCCTGTAAGTCTGGGCAGAAGCACGTCCTCGGATACTTCAATGTCTACTACGGAGTCCAATTCCTGGCCTTTGCTCTTAAGGAAATTATCAAAGTGCTCTGCCTGGAATAATGTTCTGGGGAAGCCGTCCAGAAGGTAACCGTTTGCGCAGTCCTCCTGCATGATGCGGTCCTCCACCAGGTCGCACACCAGTTCATCGGGAACCAGCAGGCCTTGGTCCATGTATTCCTTGGCCTTCTTTCCAAGAGGGGTGCCTTCCTTTACGTTAGCGCGGAAGATATCTCCTGTGGAAATGTGCGGGATATTGTATTTTTCAGCAATGCCTGTGGCCTGGGTGCCCTTGCCGGCTCCCGGGGGTCCGAGTAAAACTACTCTCTTCATCTGCCTGCCTCCTTTACTTGAGGAATCCGCTGTAATTGCGCATTACCATCATGGACTCGATCTGCTTCATGGTGTCCAGAGCAACGCCTACGGCGATGATCAGGGAGGTACCGCCGAAACCGATGTTCAGGCTGGTCCAGTGGGACAGAAGAGTGGGGATGGATGCTATAACAGCAAGGAACAGAGCGCTTACGATGTTCAGTCTGTTGCTTACTCTTGCGATGTAATCTGAGGTGGATTTTCCGGGTCTGATGCCGGGGATGAATCCGCCGTTGTTCTTCATCTGATCAGCGATTTCTGTCGGGTCAAAGCTGATGGCGCCGTAGAAATAGGTGAAGAAGATGATGAGCACGATCTCAAATATGAAGTAGATCCACACGCCGGGGTTGCCGTTGGGGCTGAGCCACTTGGTGACAAAGCTGGCAAATCCGGAGTTGGGAGCCATGTAGCCGATGGTCAGGGGGAGCTGGAGCAGGGAGGTGGCGAAGATTACGGGAATAACGCCAGCCTGGTTTACCTTGATAGGAATGTGGGTGCTCTGTCCGCCATACATCTTGCGGCCAACAACTCTCTTTGCATACTGTACGGGGATCTTTCTGGTACCCTCGGATACCATGATGATTCCGATAATAACAGCCAGTGCAAATACCAGGAAGAGCACTACGGAAACGATGGAGATGGTTCCGTCGATCATGCCCTTGATGGTTCTGGAGATGCTGGTGGGGATCCTGGAAACGATACCTGCGAAGATGATCAGGGAGATACCGTTGCCAAGGCCGTTGTCATTGATCTTCTCGCCCAGCCACATGAGGAATGCGGTACCCGCAACCAGTGTCAGTACGATGACGATCTTGGAGAAGATGCTGTCATCCACAAGAACTCCTCTGAACAGGCCAAAGGTGTAGCCAATGCCCTGGATCAGAGCCAGCACTACAGTCAGATATCTGGTGTAGGCTGCCATCTTGCGTCTGCCTTCTTCACCCTGCTTGGACAGCTCTTCCAGAGCCGGAATGGCTACTGCAAGGAGCTGCAGGATCAGGGATGCTGTAATGTAGGGAGAGATGCTCAGCGCGAAAATCGTGAAGTTGCTGAAGGATCCGCCCGAGAAGAGGTCGAAGAGGCCGAAAAGTCCGGACTCGTTGGAGTCGAACATCTGGGCCAGCAGAGCTCTGTTGATACCGGGAACGGGGATGTTGGATCCGAGTCTGAAGACGATCATCATCACAAGGGTGTAGATCATCTTAGAGCGCATTTCAGGTATCTTCCAGGCCTGTCTGATGGTTTTGAGTATACCCATTCTAGACTACCTCTGCCTTTCCTCCTGCGGCAACGATCTTGTCGATTGCGCTGTC
>JAEEPD010000078.1 GCA_016284575.1 Bacillota bacterium
GCAATTGCAATATCGAGGTAGTTCACCTGCACATTGCTTTTGTCGGCCTGTATCTTCTCCTCTTTACCGGACTGTTTGAGCGCCATCATGGGCACCAGTATGATTATAAATATCTGACGGAAGGTGTGGAGCAGTCCCACTATGGCGCTAACCGCTCCATAATCTGCTGAAAGTATGGTAAGATCCGTTATCCCGCCGGGAGCGATGGAGAAGAAACAGGTTATGATATCGTAATCCGTAAGCTTGTAGTGTATTATGCCAAGCGCTGATGTCTCAAAAAGAAGCAGGAGTATCATAACTATGAAGACCTTCCACAGGTTTTTAAACTTCGCAAGGGTCTTTTTGTTTATCCTGCTGCCCACGACCACGCCTGCCAGTATCTGTACAGCATATTTGAGCCAGCTGAAGACCTCTGCTCGCCCTGTGAAGATGCTGAAAGCGGCAACAGCAACCATAGCTCCCAGCATGGCTCCCGCGGGGACCTTCAGTTTTGTGAAAACATACATGCCAAGCACCGCAACAGCCAGTGTCAGCGCTATATTGATGTAGTTCATTAAAGCAGACTCCTTATAAAAAAGGGCAGCCATAAGCTGCCTTTATTTCTTTTTCAGATGGTAGTGATGGTGCGCGTGATGCATGCTGGGCACCTTGCCATCGGCGAATTTCATCAGGGCTTCGAAGGCCTCATCGCTGATGTCGTGCTCTATCTTGCAGGCATCCTCGCAGGCCAGTTCCTCCTCCACGCCCATATACATGAGCAGGCTGGTGAGGGCCTGATGGCGGTCATAGGTCTTCTTAGCCACAGCAAGTCCTGACTCGGTCAGGTGTATCTCCCCATTGGTCTCCATGGTGATCATTCCGCTTTCCTTAAGGCGCTTGACCGCATAGGAAACGCTGGGCTTGGTAACGCCAAGACCTGTCGCCACATCTATTGAACGAATGTAGCCTTTCTCTATCTGAAGGGTGTACATCATCTTCAGGTAATCTTCGGAAGAATCTCTGATAGCCATTATTTCAGTATCCTCTCTGCCAGAGCCTGGCCTGTGGGAGTGGCTGCGATGCCGCCCTTTGCGGTCTCTCTGAACCTGGAATTCATCTCAAGCCCCACATCGTACATGGCTTCAACTACTTCGTCGAAGGGGACTATGCTTTCGATCCCGGCCAGCGCGAGGGCTGCGGAGAGCATGGCATTGACCGCTCCTGAGGCGTTTCTCTTGGCGCAGGGGGATTCGACCAGACCCGCTATCGGATCGCATATGAGGCCCATGATGTTTTTCAGCGCGATGGCTGCGGCATCGAGCGCCTGTCTGGGGCTGCCTCCTGCCATCTCCACGAGAGCTGCTGCCGCCATAGCGCTGGCGCTGCCGCACTCTGCCTGACAGCCGCCTTCGGCTCCGGATACTGTGGCGTTAGTAACTATTATCTTTCCAATGGCTCCGGCCGTCAGGACCGCATGGATCGCTTCTTCATCTCCGAGCCCGAGTCTCTCTGCCGCGGTGCTCAGGGCTGCAGGCATGATTCCGCAGGATCCTGCAGTTGGCGCAGCGCAAATCCTTCCCATGGCTGCATTGTGCTGAGAGCAGGCCATGGCTCTTTGCATCGCTGTATTGGCAGCGCTGCCCAGCAGGGTCTTTTCGCCATCCATAAGGCTGAGTTTTTTAGCTTCCCCGCCGATGAGTCCGCCCATGGTTGGCCTGCCTTCGATATCGGCAAAGGAACCCTTCATGGTCTCCCATGCCTGGGCGGTCTTATCCAGTATGTCGTCTCTGTCCGCTCCGGTGCTTTCCATCTCATCAAGTACCGCTATCTCCCAGATGGGGAGCTTTGTTTCCTGGCAGAGCTTCAGAAGCTCGTTTCCGTTGTTGAACATTTCTTCTCCTTACTCGTTTACGGGCATATAGCAGATGATCTTTTTTACGTGGGGCAGGGCTCTGAGGCGCGCCAGATCCTGCTCGGAGGGCGCGCTGTCGATCTCCGTGATCATGGTACCTTCCTTGCCTCTTGCAGATCTGGAAAGGGTGATGGTGGCCATGTTTATTCCTGACTTGGCGAACACCCTTGATATCTCGGATACGATTCCGGGAGTGTCGTCCTGTATGCTGATCACGGTATATGAGTTGCCGGAAAAGTTCACGCTGATGCCATTGAGACTGCTGATCAGGACTTCTCCGCCTCCTATTGAGGCTCCGACTATCTCTGTGATATTGCCGCTGACCCCGGTTATTATGAATTTGATGGTGTTGGGATGTACGGGACCCAGGTCCTTCTTTACAAACTCGTACTCAAGGCCTGCTTCTTTAGCCAGCTCATAGGCATTAACAAGTCCCGGATCAGAGGGCGAAAGTCCCAGTATTCCTGCAAGCAGGGCGCGGTCTGTTCCGTGGCCTTTATAGGTGGTCTGGAAGGAGCCGTGAAGCTGGAATGTGACTTTTTTGATCTCTTCTCCGCAAAGGCTTCTTGCGATCCTTGCAAGCTTTGCAGCGCCGGCGGTATGCGAGCTTGAGGGCCCGACCATTATCGGCCCGATCACATCGAAAATGCTGTTAACCTTCTTCATTTTCTTTCCCTTCTTCCGTTTCTTCCGCTTTGCCTGGCGCAGCCTCGATGCTGCTGTCGAACTCGGGTTCGGGCATCCAGTTGATGGTAAGGCGCTGGGTAAAGCTCTTGTCCGCAGGATCGTTGAGGTTTGCCTTAGGCAGCTCCTCGCTTATAAGATCCTCCAGCTTAAGTGCTTCGTAGTCCGTAAAGCTCTCC
>JAEEPD010000079.1 GCA_016284575.1 Bacillota bacterium
ACGAGAAGGAGCATGCAAAGCTCTGGTTCAAAGAGCTGGAGGGCATTGGAGACACCGCTGCTAATCTGGCTGCAGCAGCCGAGGGCGAGAACTACGAGTGGACCGACATGTACGAGAGCTTCGCCAAGACAGCAGAGGCTGAAGGTTTCCCTGCTCTGGCTGCAAAGTTCCGTCTAGTTGGCGCCATTGAGAAGGCTCACGAGGAACGCTACAGAGCTCTTCTTAAGAATGTGGATGCTCAGGAGGTGTTCAAAAAGAGCAGCGTAAAGGTATGGGAGTGCAGAAACTGCGGTCACATCGTGGTTGGCACCGAGGCTCCCGAGGTCTGCCCCACCTGCGCACATCCCAAGGCATACTTCGAGCTCAGAGAAGAAAATTACTAGAGCAAACGGCGCAATTTCATAAAATGAAAGCTGAGGACCGGCCTATGAGGCCGGTCATTTTATATGAACGGCGCTTGCCTCCGCTTGTAATCACTCTGGAATAATGATAATCTATAATTGAATAAGTATACTTTTGGGGGTGTGAGTATGAACAGCGAATACCATTCTTACCCGGAATACAACGATTACACGGAGGTCTCGAATACTGCTCCCGAGCAGGCTTCATTTCCCGAGTACAATGAACTTCCTCGTGAGGAGAATGCTTCCCTGCCGGAGCTGTCAGGAGAAGAGGATGTCCTGATGGAGGGCGCCCCGGACAGACCCGGGGACAGCCGTGCTGAGCTTGGAAAGAAGCTGCGGGAACGCGCCGGCGCAGCAAGGAGTGCCGCATCCAGGGCTTCAGAAGGCCTGAGGCAGAGCGGCTCCATACTGAAGGGGCTCATCGGCAGCGCCTTTAAGGGCGGCGCGGCGTTATTCTGCGCAGCGTCACTTGCGGGAGCCATCGCCTCGGGCAGCGAGCTGCCTTTAGGAGACAACGCGGCCCGCATAGCAGATGCCATAGAGGGCGCCCAAAGGCCTGCCTTTACCCAGCAGGAGGGTTACTCAGCGGCGGAGCTGGCGGGTCTGTGGCAGGGGGATCCCGAGGCTCCCCACAGCTACGATATTGAAAACCCAGCTGTATATAAAGAGGCGGGCTGCACCGAGGATGGTGAAGCCGAATATATCTGCGCTGACTGCGGCGTAGTGCTGAAGCAGGTGCTTGCCGCGCCGGGTCACCAGGCCGGAGGCAGCGTGGAGGAGCACAGGATGGAGCCTGACTGCACCCACGGCGGAAGCTATGAGGAGGCGGTCTACTGCACCGTCTGCGGCGAGGAGCTCTCCAGAAAGACAGTACAGCTTGCGGCTCTTGGTCATTCCCCCGGGGATGAGGTCAGAGAAAACGAAGACCCCGCCAGCTGCAGCAGGGAGGGATCCTATGAGGCTGTCGTCTACTGCGGAAGATGCGGGGAGGAGCTTTCCCGCACCGCTGTTCATGTGGAGGTCCAGCCCCATACCGCAGGCGCTCCCGTATATGAAAATGAAAGGGCTCCCGGCTGCACTGCCGAGGGCTCAAGAGACGTGGTCACCCGCTGCATCTACTGCAGCGCGGAGCTTTCGCGGGTCAGAGAGAGCATAGCTCCCACCGGCCATACCGCGGCGGAAGCAGTGAGGGAGAACCAGAAGGCGCCAAGCTGCACGGCTGAGGGCTCCTACGACGAGGCCGTTTACTGCTCCGTCTGCCATGAGGAGCTTTCCAGGCAGCACTTTACGGTGGCTAAGACGGCCCATACCAGGGCAGCCGCTGTCTATGAAAACGAGAAGGCGCCCAGCTGCACTGCTGACGGCTCAAGGGACGAGGTGGTCTACTGCTCCGTCTGCCATACCGAGCTTGCCAGGACTGCTGTAAAGCTGGCGGCAACGGGTCACAAGGCTGGAAACGCCGTCACTGAGCATTATGACAGTGCGGACTGCACCCATGACGGTTCCTATGATGAAGCCGTCTACTGCACGGTCTGCAAGGCGGAGCTTTCCAGAAGGACATACAGCATATCCGCTCTCGGACACTCGGCTAAGGCTGCAGTGCGGGAGAACGAACGACAGCCGGACTGCACCCACGAGGGCAGCTACGATAGCGTAGTCTACTGCAGCCGCTGCGGTGCGGAGCTCTCCAGAAGCTCCGGGACCATAGCAGCTCTGGGCCATTCACCGTCTGCTGCGGTGCGGGAGAATGAACGCCAGCCGGACTGCACCCACGAGGGAACCTACGAAAGCTCCGTCTACTGCAGCCGCTGCGGAGAGCTTCTTTCCAGTACCCCCGGAACCATAGCCGCTCTGGGACATTCCGCAGGCTCTGCGGTTAGGGAAAACGAAGAAGCTGCCAGCTGTGAAGAACCCGGATCCTATGAGAGCGTAGTCTACTGCACCAGGTGCGGAGAGGAGATGTCCAGGACATCCCAGACCATAGCAGCCCTTGGGCATTCACCCGGCACAGCGGTCCACGAATACGAATCTCCGGCAAACTGCATGGAGGAGGGCTTCTACCAGAGCGTGGTCTACTGCACCCGCTGCGGCGAAGAAATATCCAGGACCGATCAGTATACCCCGGCTCTCGGCCACAGCTTCACCACCAGGACTGAAATCCTGGACGAACCCGGCTGCGAAAATACGGGCTGGGCATACGAATACAAGGTCTGCACCAGATGCGGCTATGAAGAAAGAGAAGACGGGTATGACGGATATGAGATCCCTGCCCTCGGCCACAGCTGGGGCGCCTGGCAGACCACAGATAACGGAACCTTCCACATCTGCACAAGATGCGAGGAAATAGAGTATCAATGATAGAAAAGGAGACTGTCATGAGCGAGAAAAACAATGCTAAAAAATCCACGGCGGCGCCGAGGATAGTGGGGATAGCAGTCATACTTCTGATACTGCTTATCGTTAATTTCCCAAGGGTCTGCTTTTTCCTGGGCCCCTCCCAGCAGGAGGCTCTTCAGAGGTTTTCCGACACCTATTTCGGAAAATTCATGCCTCTCAAGAGCGAGAGCGGAAGCTTCGACTTCATGCGGCTGGTGGCTCTGGTACTGATGATACTGGGCTGCTGGGCAGTATACCGCATAATCGTCTGGCTCTTCTCCCTGATCAAAACTCAGGGACGCCGCGCCGAGACCATCAAGGGCCTGGCGGCCAACATTATCCGCTACGCCATAGTCATCTTCGCCGTGGTCTTCGGCCTCAACATACTCGGCGCCGACATCCTGACGGTCATCGCCAGCCTGGGCATTTTAGCCCTGGTGATAGGCTTCGGAGCCCAGTCACTGATCGAGGACATGATCGCGGGCTTTTTCATACTGTTTGAAGGCCGCTTTTATGTGGGCGACATCATCAGCGTGGACGGCTTCCGCGGCACCGTAAGGTCCATCGGCCTGGTATCCACCCAGGTGGCTGACATAGGCGGAAACATAATGATAATCAACAATTCCAACATCCGCACCCTCACCAACCTGTCCAATGCGCCCTCCGTTGCGGTCACCACCGTGGGGATAGCCTACGGGGCGGACCTGAAGAAGGCGGAGAAGGTCATCACGGAGCTTTGCGAAAAGATGCCCGGGGAATATCCGGAGCTCTTCCCGAAGGCGCCGCGCTACGTGGGCGTGGAGAATCTGGGCGAATCCTCTGTGGATCTGCGCATAGTGGCGGATGTCCAGGAATCCAATATCTACAACGCCCGCCGCACCCTCAACAGAGAGCTTAAGCTGGCTCTTGACGAGGCAGGCATAGAGATCCCCTTCCCCCAGGTCGTGGTCTGGCAGGGCAAATAGCAGAAGAGGTCGTAAAGAATGAAAGCATCGAAAAGGGAGCTGAAATACGCCCAGGAAAACTTCAATATAGTGCATCACACCACCCTGAATCCCCAGGGTCCCGGCGTGGTCCGCATCCATCTGGTGCCCCCTGTGATCAAGGACGGGGAGATCGGCGCCAGCGTGGCGATAATCAACGGTCAGGACATAGTGCCTGTCAATACCGCGTGGAGCATACTGCTGACGGCCTTCATCGAAGAGGTGAACAAGTATGCGGGACGGCCCATAACTGACCAGGATGCTGAGGACATCAGGGAAAGGACCTGCGAGGCAGTCCGCAAGGTATATCCCTTCACGGGCAAGAAGCGCATGAAAGAGGATATCTACACCATCATGAACACCTTTAAGCAGATAGCCTACGGCGAGCCTGTGGACGAGGACATTTTCTACATGACTCTGGGTGAATACGCTCCCAAAATGAGGGCTCCCCACAGGATGGACATCATGGTCAGCGCCATGACAAAGGACGGCTGCTGGAACTGCAATCAGCAGTGCGTCCACTGCTATGCCGCGGGTCAGCCCCAGTCGGACGAGGCGGAGCTTTCCACTGAAGAGTGGAAGAGGGTGCTGGACAGGTGCAGAGAGGTTGGCGTGCCCCAGATCACCTTCACCGGCGGTGAGCCTACCATGAGGGAGGACCTGTTCGAGCTGATCGAATACGGCCGCTGGTTCATCTCCAGACTCAACACCAATGGAATAAAGCTCACGAAGGAATACTGCGAGGGCCTTAAGAAGGCCCAGCTGGACAGCCTGCAGATAACCTTCTATTCCTGCGACGAGGATATACATAACAAGCTGGTTGGTGCCAATGGCTATAAGGCCACCGTTGCGGGTATCGAAAATGCCCTGGCCGCGGGACTCAACATAAGCATCAACACGCCCCTTTGCACCCTCAACAGGGACTATGTTAAGACGCTGCAGTTCCTTAAGGAGAAGGGAGTCATCTATGTCACCTGCTCCGGCCTCATCACCACAGGCAATGCCAGGAGCGACGCGTCCTCCAGACTTCAGCTCTCCAACGCGGAGGTGAGGGAGATCCTCAAGGAGGCCGTGAATTACTGCTATTCCAATGGCATGGAGATCAATTTCACATCTCCCGGCTGGGTGGATGAAAAGCTCTGTCAGGAGCTTGGCATAGCCACCCCAAGCTGCGGTGCCTGCCTGTCCAACATGGCAATCACCCCCGGCGGCAATGTGGTGCCCTGCCAGAGCTGGCTCTCTGGTCCGGTGCTGGGAAGCATGCTCAAGGACGACTGGGACAGCATCTGGAACAGCGATTTCTGCCGCGAAAGAAGGGAATATTCAGCTCAGATGCGCTGCGAGTGCCCCTTAAGGATACCAAAAACGCCGCAGCCCCTCTACAGCGAGGCGGAGATACCTGAGGAAGAAAGGAGATAAGCCATGAAAAAGCGTTCGATAATTCTTACGGGCCTTGTTCTGGCCCTCCTGCTGGCGCTTTCCTGCGTCACGGCCTACGCCGACGACCTGGACGAGATCCTGGTATTTTCCGTCACCGCGGATGTGAACGAAGACGCGACGGTGAATCTGGTCTACCACGTGGAGTGGAAGGTGCTGGATTCCGACAGCTACGGTCCCTTGGAATGGGTCAAGATAGGCATACCCAATTCCAACTATGTGGACATGAAGGCTCTGAGCAGCACCATAGACGAGATCAGCTACATGTACGAATATGGTCCCTATGTGCGCATCGATTTCGACCGGGCTTATTACAAGGACGAGGTTGTCAGCTTCGATTTTCTGGTGGTTCAGGACTATCTCTATGAGATGAACCGGCTGACTGACGGGGAGACGGTCTACGACTTTACCCCCGCCTGGTTCGATGATATTTACATCGATGACATGATCATCAAATGGAATGCTGACAAGGCTATCAGCCAGAATCCCTCCTGCCAGATCCAGCCCGACGGCTATTACACCTGGGAGGGCTATCTGGACAAGGGCGACATGTTCACGGTGACAATAACCTATCCGAACGATGCTTTCATGTTCGACGACAGCAAGCATTTCGGAGGCTATGGCGGCGGCTATGAGGAGAGCGAGCCGATGACCTTCGGCGAGACTGTGGCTGCCATATTTGCGGGGCTTCTGGGACTTGTGATCACCTTCCTTCCTCCTGTCCTGATCGTCAGGGCCTTAGTGAGGGCTTTCAGGCGCTACGACGATTCCGCCAATTTCTCTTCGGCGGAGAAGAAGATCACCAGGACCAAGATCGTTTACTATCCCAACTGTCCGGGCTGCGGCGCACCCCGGCCCGATGGCGCTAACAACTGTCCCTATTGCGGCAGAAGCTTTATAAAGAGCGAGGAAAAGATCGAGGAGAAGGATATTCCGAAGGACGAGCCGGAGCTCAGGAGAAAGACCACCAGCGGCCTTTATGCCTACTCCCATACTCCAAATACCTATATCCGCATAAATGTGGCACCGGCACCGGTGAGCAGACCTTCAAGACCCAGAAGCTCAGGCTCCTCCAGTATCTTCAGCGGCGGCGGCTCCTCTCACTCCAGCTCCAGCCACCACAGCTCCTGCGCTCACAGCTCCTGCGCCTGTGCATGTGCCTGTGCCTGCGCATCCAGCGGCAGAGCCGGCTGCTCCAACAAGGATTTCTACAACACCGACCTCAAGCTCAGGCAGCTGGAGCTCCGTGAAGAAAAATAATCAAATAAAACGCAATCGAAAAGCGAGGGGAAGACCCTCGCTTTTTCTGTGAAATTGGATCTGATAAACAGGCCCGTCCTGGGCTGCGCGTTATTTCAGCTTTGAGCTGTCCAGCTCTGTGTATGCCTTAAGCTGCTCTGCCAGGGCGGCCTTTATGGTATTTATGCCGCCGGGCTGGTTGGATTCGATGTTTACAGGCATCAGGGGCTCGTGGAGGGACTTGCGGATCAGGAGCCAGCCGTCGCCGTGGGCCCCATCAGCGTTGATGCGTATGCCCTCGTAGTTGGGCAGCTCCAGGGAGAAGCCGGGAATGCTGCCGCTTTCCACTGCAGCCTTAAGCCCCTCCAGCACCTTGTCCGCGTAGGGCGCGAAGTCCTCTGCCAGCAGGGGAAGCCTGAATTCAGCGGCCTCCAGAGGCTTCTTAAGGGAGGCGATGCAGTGCTCTATGAACCTTCCCTCAGCCTTGAGCTGAGCTGCCTTCACCACGATCTTCGTGGCCAGATAGGCTCCGTCGTCCAGGAAATAGTTCTCCTTCAGAGCGGCGTGACCGGAGGTCTCTATGGCCAGCTGGCAGTCGGTGCCCTCGGCGTTCAGGGCAAGTCCCTTGTTTATAACGTTCTTGTAGCCCCTCTGGAAGCGCAGGTGCTTAAGCCCCAGATCCTTCTCTAGAAAGTCGTGGAGCTGGGTGCTGGTGATGCTGTCGGTGACCATGGTGGTGCCGGGATGACCTTCGCTGGCAAGCACCGCCGCCAGGGCGACTATCTCGTTGCGGCTTATGGGCTCGCCCCTGGAATCCACAGCAGAGGCTCTGTCAACATCGGTATCGAAGATGATACCAAGGTCGGCTCCGGAGCTCTTCACCGCTTCGCAGATGGCATCCATAGCCGCTGCGTTCTCGGGATTCGGCTGGTGATTTGGGAAGCTTCCGTCGGGCTCCAGGTATCTGCTTCCGCTGCAGTCGGCCCCGAGGGGCTCAAGCACAGCTTTCGCAAAGAAACCTCCCGCTCCGTTGCCCGCGTCAACTGCTACCTTAAGTCCCTTAAGGGGCATATCCTTTTCCGAAGCCTTCAGACCATCGCAGATGACCCTGCGAAGGTGGGCTGTATAAAGCTCCATGAGGCTGCTTCCCGCAGGGAGCTTGACTTCTCCTTCAAAGGGCTTCATCAGCTTTTCCGGCGCGGCACCCGCTTCCGCCAGCTTTATAAGAGCTGTGATATCAGGCTTGTCCAGACCGCCCTCCGCCGTGAAGTACTTGAAGCCGTTCCTTTCCATGGGCAGGTGGCTTGCCGTTATCATGATGCTGCCGTCTGCCTTTATTTCAGGGAAGCGGCAGGCCATGAACATGGCTGGGGTGGAGCACATTCCGCAGTTCAGAGCTCTTGCGCCGCAGCTTCTGAGGCCTTCGCAGACCCAGTCCGACAGCTGGGGTCCCGAGATCCTTGAATCCCGTCCCACTGCAATGAGCAGCTCCCCGGCGTCTTTATTCAGCTTTTCGGAAAGCCATAGCGCAAAGGCCCTGCTCAGGTCCTTTGCGGCAGCCTCGTCCAGATTTACAGGGTCCTTCCCCGGCAGGGCTACCCCTCTTATATCGCTGCCGTTCTGCAGCTTTGCGTAATTTTTCATATTGATTCTCCGGTGATCTACAAACAGATAAGCTTAACTAATAGCAGTATAGCAGGGTTTTTCCTAAAAGTTAAGTGCGCAGCTTGCGCTCCGGTGGAAATACTGCGGCGGCTTCAGGACTGCACTCAATCTTCACAAAGAAATCCCAAATCTTGTGGTTATGACGGCGTTTTTGTGGTATACTATACCAATTAAAGGGCTAAGGCTCGCTTTTTGGCGTGCAAGCCACGAAGGTCTGCCCGTAAAAAGACGCAGCAAAAGCCCTAAAACAGTAAAAACAGAGGTTTCCATGGCATTTACCCATCTGCACGTACATACTGAATACAGTCTGCTGGACGGCGCCGCCAGAATCGACAAGCTGGTCGCCCGGGCGAAGGAGCTCGGGATGACTTCCCTTGCCATAACCGACCACGGCGTAATGTACGGCTGCGTGCAGTTCTACGAGCAGTGCAAAAAGCAGGGTATAAAGCCCATCATAGGCTGCGAGGTATATACCTCTCCAAGGAGCCGTTTCGATAAGGACCCTGCTCTTGACAGATCCGCAGGCCACCTGATCCTGCTGGCTAAGGACCAGACAGGCTACGAGAACCTGATCCGCCTGGTGTCTCTGGCATACAAGGAAGGCTTCTATTATCACCCGAGAGTGGACCATGAGCTTTTGGCCCAGCATTCCGAGGGCCTCATCTGCCTTTCCGCCTGCCTTGCGGGCAAGGTGCAGGCAGAGCTTCTGGACGGAAACTACGAGGGCGCAAAGGAGGAGGCTCTCTTCCTTCTGAACACCTACGGCGAAGGCAACTTCTACCTGGAGATACAGGATCACGGCATGGAGGAGGATGTCATCGTCTGCGAGGGACTTAAAAAGCTCTCAAAGGATATCGGCGTTCCCCTTGTGGCCACCAATGACTCTCATTACGTGTATCAGGATGATGCCGCGGCCCACGACGTGCTGCTGTGCATAGGCACCAAGAATAACCTTTCGGATCCCAACCGCTACCGCTTCGCCAATGACCAGTTCTACTTCAAAAGCGAGGAGGAGATGCGCAGGATCTTCTCCGACATCCCGGAAGCCTGCGACATCACCAACGAGATAGCAGAAAAATGCAATTTCGACTTCACCTTCGGAGTCTATCACATACCTGTGTTCCCCGTGCCTGAGGGCTATACGGAGGAGCAGTACTTTGAATTCCTCTGCTGGTCCGGTCTTGAGCACCGCTACGGCACCAGCGAGCCCATACCCTCCAACGCCAGAAAGGCCCCGGCCGTTCCTGTGGAGGATCCCATGACTCTGGCTCCCACGGTCTCCCAGGAACTGAAGGACCGCATGAAATACGAGGTGGAGACCATAGAGACCATGGGCTATGTGGGCTATTTCCTCATAGTCTGGGACTACACCAACTACGCCAAGGGCCAGGGCATAATGGTAGGCCCCGGCAGAGGCTCTGCCGCAGGCTCTATCGTGGCCTACAGCATGGAGATCACCGACATAGACCCCATCAAGTTCAGCCTGATCTTCGAGCGCTTCCTCAACATAGAGCGTGTATCCATGCCCGATATCGACATGGACTTCTGCGTGGAGAGAAGAGGCGAGGTAATAGACTACGTAAAGCGCCGCTACGGCGTGGACAACGTGTCACAGATATCCACCTTCGGTACCCTTAAGGCCCGAGCGGCCTTCAAGGACGTGGCGAGAGTAATGGAGATCCCCTTCGCCAGGAGCCTGGAGGTGGCCAAGATGATTCCGGAGGACCTGAAGGTGACCCTGGATAAGGCCCTGCAGGACAGCCCGGACTTTAAGAATGTATACGACACGGATCCCCAGATCCACAATGTTATAGATACAGCCAGAAGACTGGAGGGCCTGGCAAGAAACTCCTCCACCCATGCCGCAGGCGTGGTTATCTCAAAGGACGCGGTGGACTGCTACGTGCCCCTGGTCATGACGGACAACGGCCTCGCCACCCAGTTCACCATGACGGAGATAGAGCACCTGGGTCTTCTTAAGATGGACTTCCTGGGCCTAAGAAACCTCACAGCCATCCGGGAGTGCCTGGAGCTGATAGAGGAGGCAACAGGGGAAAAGATAGACCTTTCCAAGATCGACATGGCGGACCCGGATGTCTACAAGCTGATAGCCAGCGGCAATACCGTTGGCATATTCCAGCTTGAATCCGGCGGCATGACCTCCTTCATGAGGGACCTTCAGCCGGACTGCCTGGAGGACCTTATAGCAGGCATCTCCCTGTACAGACCGGGCCCCATGGATTCCATACCCACCTATGTCTCCTGCAAAAAGAACCCGGAGACCATAAGCTACCTGACCCCGGAGCTGGAGCCCATACTGGCGCCCACCTACGGCTGCATAGTATATCAGGAGCAGGTAATGGACATAGTCCGCAAGCTGGGAGGCTATTCCTACGGCCGCGCGGACCTGGTGCGCCGCGCCATGTCCAAGAAGAAGGCTGATGTGATGGCCCAGGAGCGCGAGTACTTCATCAACGGAAGGCTCAACGAGGACGGCAGCATAGACGTGCCCGGCTGCCTGAGAAACGGCATCGCCCTGGAGGCTGCAAACACCATCTTCGACCAGATGACCAGCTTCGCAGCCTACGCCTTCAACAAGAGCCACGCCGCAGCCTACGCTGTGGTCGCTTATCAGACCGCCTGGCTGAAGTGCCACTATCCCGCCCAGTTCCTGGCCTCCCTGATGAGCTATCCTGCGGACAACAAGGCTGTGGCCAACCTTATCCGCAACGCCAAGGAAATGGGTATAGAGACCCTGCGTCCCGACGTCAACCACAGCAGGCGCCACTTCACCACAGAAAACGGCAAGGTGCGCTACGGCCTCCTCGGCGTAAAGCATGTGGGCGAAGCCGTGGTGGAGGAAATAATAGAGGCAAGAGAGCGCAAGATGCCCACGGACATATTCGAATTCGTGGACGGTCTTGACATACATAAAGTAAACAGAGCCGCACTGGAATCCCTTATAAAGGCGGGCGCCCTGGACTGCTTCCCCGGAAACAGAGCCCAGAAGCTTGCTGTCATCGGAAGTCTGCTGGAAAGCGCTCAGAGCACCTTAAAGAACAATCTGGACGGCCAGATATCCCTCTTCAGCATGGGAGCCGACCAGGGAGGCATCAAGATCGAAAGAAGGCTTCCAAGAAGCGAGGACTTCTCCCAGAAGGAGCTGCTTTCCATGGAGAAGGAGATGCTGGGCATCTATCTTACCGGCCATCCCCTGGAGGATGTGGCAGACCGCATAAGGGAGATAACGGACATGGATACCGGGACCCTGGACCGCTTCATGGCAAGAAGGGCCGAGGAGGAGGCTGCGGAAGGCTCAGGCGCTGCAGCTCCTGATCAGGCTGGCTTTGCAGATGGCGGAGCTGAGGATGAGGAGGGTGACCAGTCCGCCGATATTCCCGTCATTAAGGATGGGATGTCCGTCACCATGGCGGGCATAGTAAGCGCCATGAAGATGATGACCACCAAGAAGGGTCCGAACATGGCCTTCGTAACGATGGAAGACCTCTATGGAGACATAGAGCTTGTTGTATTTCCCAAGACCTTCGAGCTGGACAGACAGTGGCTTGCCATAGACAATACCATAATAGTCAGGGGCAAGCTGGATATAAAGGAGGATACCCCCAAGCTGCTGGCGGAGCGCATAGTTCTGCTGGAGGACTATCAGGGCGAGCTTAAGGGAGGCTCCAGGCGCTTTGAACAGCCTGCCCAGCCAAAGCCCGAGCAGCCCATGATAAAGATAGTCATCCCCGAGCACTACAGCGAAAGGGACGGGCTTATCGCCTTCAAGCGGCTGGCCAAGGCCAACAGGGGCGACACCCCGGTGGCAATACTGGTGAAATCCACCAACAACAAATACAAGCTGGACTACGATCTGTGGATCGACCCGAGTCCGAACTTTATCGCAGGCGCTAAGCGCATGTTTGGAGAGGACTGCTTCAGATGATAAAACTCGAACATGTAACCAAAAACTACGACGATCATTCGGCGCTCCACGATGTGAGCATACAGATAGATGACGGCGATTTCGTTTTCCTTGTGGGCCCCACAGGCGCAGGAAAATCCACCTTCATCAAGCTCATTTCCAAGGAGATAGAGCCGGATGCGGGCAGGATAATAGTGGATGACCAGGACGTGACCAGGCTCTCCAACCGCCGCATCCCGCTGCTGAGAAGGAACATGGGCATGGTGTCCCAGGACTTCCGTCTGCTGCCTAAAAAGACCGTCTTCGAGAATGTGGCCTTCGCCCTGGAGGTGGTGCACTGCACCAAGAGGACCATCAAGCGTCAGGTACCGGAGGTGCTGGCACTTATGGGTATAGAGGACAAGGCGGACAATTTCCCGGACGACCTTTCCGGAGGCGAACAGCAGCGTGTGGCCATAGCAAGGGCCATAGTCAACAGGCCCAAGCTCCTGATAGCGGACGAGCCCACGGGCAACCTGGACCCGGACACCGCCTGGGAGATCATGAAGCTGCTGGACCAGATAAACAGGCGGGGCACCACCATAGTGATGGTCACCCATGCCAAGGACATAGTAAACCGCATGAACAAGAGAGTGGTGGCCATAGACCGGGGCCACATAGTAAGAGATTCCAGGGGAGGAGAGTACGGATTCGATGATTAAAAGCCTGTTTTACTCCCTGAAGGAAGCTTTCAAGCAGATGTTCAGGAGCAAGGTGATGACTCTGGTCTCCATCTTCTCCATCTCGGCCATGCTGCTGATCCTTGGACTCTTCTTCTTCCTGACGGTGAACATCAATTTCATATCAGAAAACATCAAGACCCAGTTCGACACCATAGAGGTCTTCCTGCTGGATGACACCAGCAAGGCCGACGCGGATGTCATAGCCATGAGCCTCAAAACTCTGGACGAGGTGGCCGGGGTGGAATACATCAGTAAGGAGCAGGCCATGGAGGAGTTTAGGGCCCAGTGGGGCGACAATGGCTACCTGCTGGACGGCCTGGCTGAAAACCCGCTGCCAAATTCCCTTCGGGTCACCCTTAAGGACCTGAAGTACGGCAGCTTCGTGGCGGAGTTCTCCAGGACCATGGACGGCGTGGAGGACGTGCGCTACTACCAGACAGAGATAAACAAGGTCCTGAAGATCTCAGAGGCCATACAGAAGGGCGCTCTGGTGATAATCGCCTTCCTGGTCATAGTATCGGTGGTCGTGGTATCCAACACCATAAAGCTGACCGTAATGTCCAGACAGGACGAGATCATGATAATGAAATACGTGGGCGCCACCAACTGGTTCGTAAGAGGACCACTGCTGGTGGAGGGCATGCTGATAGGCTGCTTCTCCGCGCTGATAGCTCTTGGCCTCTGCTGGCTGGTGTACGACCGCATCGGGACCTTCTTCACGGATCAGGCTCTGGCCCTGTTCTCCAGCAATCTGGTGGAGCCGGAATTCATGCTGCAGAACCTGGCATGGATATTCATGTCTCTTGGCATAAGCATCGGTGCCTTCGGCAGTCTGCTGTCAATGAGACGCTATCTCAAGGCATAAAGGCGGGCTGAAAGGCCCCATAAAGAGATAAAGCAAAAGGGATAAGGGAAAATCTTAAAGGAAAGGGGATACAGGATGAGTAAGACCAGACGTATACTGAGCGTACTCTTCGCATTGCTGCTGTTTTGCAGCAGCATATCCTGCGTTTTCGCGACGCAGCAGGATATCGATGACAAAAAAGGCGAGCTCAAGGACGTTCAGCAGGATATAACTGACACCAAGAAGGCCCTGGAAAGCAAGAAGAGCAGCCAGACCCAGCTCACCAGTGAAATAAAGACTCTGGAAAAGCAGATCTACGTAGCTGAGGCTGCGGTCAACAGCCTTCAGATAGAGATAAACGACACCATCGAGAAGATCAACACGGTGCTGGCGGAGCTGGAGGAGATGGAGAACCAGATAGGCGAGCAGAACAGCAATCTGAACGCCAGACTGCGCGCCATGTACAAGAACGGCAACATAGGAATGCTTTCCGTGCTGCTGGGCTCCGGCAACATGAGCCAGCTCCTCACCAATTACGAGATGGTGTCCAGGATCTACGATTCCGACGCAAAGCTGCTGGCCTCCATGGAGAAGCAGTACGATGCTATCTACAAAAAGAAGCAGGAGCTGGTGTCCCTTAAGGATACCTACACTAAGCAGCAGGACGCCATGAGCGCCCGCAAGACCGAGCTGGCCAACAACAAGGTGACCCTGAAGGAAAAGAAGTCCCAGGTGGACGCTGACATCAAGGAGCTGGAAAAGCAGGTGGACGCCCTGAACAAGGAGGCCAACGCCCTGACTGCGGAGATCATAAGGCTGCAGGGCACCCAGAATTATGTGGGCGGCACCATGCTCTGGCCGTCACAGGCGAGCAAGTACGTATCATCGCCCTTCGGCAACAGGCTCCACCCCATACTGAAGGTCTACAAGATGCACACAGGCATCGACATCGCTGCAGCCCACGGCACCAATATACTGGCAGCCAACGCCGGCAAGGTGATAAGCGCGGGCTACAACAGCGGCTACGGCTACTGCGTAATGATAGACCACGGCGGCGGCATAGTAACACTCTACGCCCACGCTTCGAAGCTTCTGGTCAAGACAGGCGCTGTGGTCACCAGGGGACAGGTGATAGCCCTTGTGGGCTCCACAGGTATGTCCACAGGTGCCCATCTGCACTTTGAGGTCCGTGTAAACGGCGTATACAAGAATCCTCTGGAGTATGTATCCAGATAAAAACAGGCTGGGACTGCGCCTTTAAGCAGCCCCAAAGAAGGGAAATACAGGCATAACTCATGGCAAAGTGGTTCATCAGGGCCAGAGAAGAGGATCTGGTTAGAAATGATCTGGGCATTCCGCCCGCGATCGCTTTTATACTGAAAAGCAGAGGGATCTCCGAGGACAAAATGGAGGACTTTCTTTCCCCGCGCCCTAAAACCACATATGATCCATTCCTTCTTCCGGATTTCAGCCCCGCTGTGGACCTGATCCTTGAGGCCGCGGAAAAAGACGAAAGAGTATGCGTCTACGGAGACTACGACGCGGACGGCGTCACCGCTACCAGCGTGCTGGTGCAGGTCTTCAGCCGCATCTTTAAAAGCTTCGAATACTATATTCCCTGCCGCTTCACCGACGGCTACGGCCTCAACAAGGACGCGATCAGGAGCATCAGGGAACACGGAACGGACCTTCTAATAACCGTGGACTGCGGCAGTACCTCAAGGGACGAGGTTGCCTATGCAAAGGAGCTGGGCATGAAGGTGATAGTCACAGACCATCACACCCCGAGCCCTGAGAATGCTCCGGAATGCCTTTTTATAAATGCCAAGCGGGAGGGCAGTGAATATCCTTTCCCCGAGCTCTGCGGCTGCGGCATAGCCTTCAAGCTGGCGCAGGGCATAGAGCGCAGGCTCTCCGCAAAGGGAGACAGCCGCTTCACCAAGAAGGACCTCTTCCCCCTGCTGGATCTGGTGGCCATAGCCACCGTGGCGGATGTGGTCCCCCTGGTGGACGAAAACAGAAGCCTGCTCAAATACGGGCTTGAATACATAAACCGCAGGACCAATGCGGGTCTTAAGACCCTGCTGGACTGCCTGGACAGCAGCGATACTGTGATCGATTCAGACAAGATAGCTTATCTCCTGGCGCCTAATATCAACGCCCTTGGACGCATGGGCACAGCCCGCATCTCCGCCGAGCTCTTCAGCGGCTATAAAAGCGACGGCAGCCCCGCAGGGGATCTGACCCTGCTGGCTTCCAAGATGGTGGAGAGCAACCGCCAGAGAAGAGAGGAGCAGGAAAAGGCCTTCGAGGTCTGCCAGAGAGTGCTTAAAAGCGAAGACTGCGGCGAGCTCTTTCCCGTGATCTACGCTGAAGGGGCCCATGAGGGCGTCACCGGCATAGTGGCCGGAAACCTCAAGGAAAGCCTCTACAGACCGGTCTGCATCGTCACTCCCTGCGAGGACGGAAACCTTAAGGGCACCGGAAGATCCATACCAAGCGTCAATCTCTACGAAGCCCTGAGCAGCTGCAGCGAGCTCTTCCTCCGCTTCGGAGGACACGCGGGAGCCTGCGGCTTTTCCATCAGCCCCGAGAAAGTGGGTGAGCTGCGGAGCCGCCTTCAGAGCTATGTGAGCGGGCTTCTTGCGGAAAATTCCGAGCTGCTCTGCGAAAAGCTCTGCATAGAAAAGGAGCTCTGCGCCAGCGAGAAGAATCTGGAATTCGCCCGGCAGCTGGCTCAGCTGGAGCCCTATGGCGAGGCTAACGTGAGGCCTGTATTCTGCATCATGGATGCGGAGGTGGGTTGCGTACGCTACATGGGCTGCGACAATCAGCATCTTAAGTTCACCGCCAGGACCCACGACGGCATCTGGATAGACTGCGTCCTCTTCAGAAGGGCTGCAAAATACGGGCCGCTGCTGGAAAAGGGCTGCAGGGTCAACATTGCGGGAGAGCTGAACATCAATCATTTCAACGGCTGCGATAAGCTGCAGCTCATTATCAGAGATATCAAAGGAGCGGACTGATGCTTAATATCAGAAAAGGACTTCTTGCCATACTTCTTATAGTGGCCCTTCTTGTGGGGGCGGGCGGAGTCCTGCTGTTTCAGGATCTGAACAAAGCCGGCGTCGTGGATGTCGGAAACACGGTGGAGATAACCAGGGCTGAGTACGACGATTATCAGCACCTTATAGACACCTTCGGCAAGGCTGATTCCATCAGGAATTACATACTGGACAATTACTACATAGAGCTGGATCCGGAGGAGATAACTGCCGGAATGTACTATGGCCTTTTCGATGCCATAGGGGATCCCTACTCCTATTACATGAACCCCAGCGAGTATGCAAATTTCCAGATCAGCTCCACCGGGTCCTATTCAGGTGTGGGCATAACCATGAGCGCCCACGACAGCGGCTATGTGGTGGTGCAGAATCTGACAGAGGATGCTCCGGCTATAAGCAGCGGCCAGATAAAGGTGGGAGACTACATCTATAAGGTGGACGGCACCGAGTATTCAGCCAAGGAGCTGGATCAGTGCGCGGCGGCGGTAAGAGGCAAGGCGGGGACCAAGGTCACCATAACCTTCCTCAGAGATGGTCAGAGCTTCGACGTTACTCTGACCAGAGCAAAGATCACCACCAAGACCGTAAAATACAGCATGATCGAGGGCGAGGACAAGATAGGATACATAAAGCTGTCCGGCTTTGAATCCGCTTCAGCTGCAGACTTTGCTGGAGCTCTTGCATGGCTCAAGGCCATGGGCGCCCAGTCCTTCGTTCTGGACCTTCGCGACAACCCCGGCGGTCTGGTGAGCGTCTGCGAGCACATAGCGGATCAGCTGATCGGTCAGGGGACCCTGTACTACACCGAGGATCACGACGGAAACAGAGAGTATTCCACCCTTAAGGCAGGCCGCACTGATCTGAAGTATGTGGTGCTGGTGAATGAAAACTCCGCATCCTGCTCCGAGATACTGGCGGCAGGCATACAGGACAACGATGAGGCGGAGCTGGTGGGAACAGTCACCTACGGCAAGGGCATAATCCAGTCCTCCAGCCAGCTTACGGACGGCAGCGCCATCAAGCTCACCATGTGGCAGTATTTCTCCCCCGCAGGGAAACAGATACATAAAAATGGTGTAAGCCCCAATTATATAGTGGAACTTACACCTGAATGCTACGACGATGAAGGAAACCTTGTAAAGGACCTTCAGCTGGATAAGGCACTGGAGCTGCTGCGCTGATCACTTGGCCAGCTTTTCCAGAATATCCTTATATGAGCCGTTTCCATAGTTGAGGCTTTTGTTGACTCTGCTTATGGTAGCGGCGCTGGCACCGGTCTCGGAGACTATGTAGCTGTAGGTCTTTCCCTCGCTCAGGAGCGTTGCTACCTGCCAGCGCTGGGATATGTCCTGCAGCTCTTTTATTGTCATGATGTCTTCAAAGAAACGGTAGCACTCATCTCTGTCCTCGAGGGACAGGATAGCGTCAAACAGCGCGTCTTTTGCCGCTGTCTGAAACTTAGATTCATTTGCCATTTTCAATTTCCCTTCTTAACATGTTCAGCGTATCGGTTTAATGGATCAGTTCGCTGAATTCTGTAAACAGTATATCTATATTGGTACAATTTTGCAAGCGGGCTTTTTAGCATATTTATGAAGGTTTATTTACTGAAAAAAGACAGGGCCAGGGTGTATAAGAGCACGGACATAGCGGCCCATATCCTGGAAACGGAGAAACCCTTCGGCTTCGGGCCGGAGGACATCAAGCTGACCCACGGGGAGAAGGGGGAGCCCTGTTTTGAGGCTGCGGACGGCGTCGGGCTGTTCGCGGCTCCTTCAGGTGACGCCCAGGCGTCGAAGCTGCCCCATATTTCGATATCGGATACCAGAGAGTGCTGGCTGGCGGTGCTTTCCCTGGAGCCGGTGGGCTTTGACGTGGAGGAGCAGAGCCGCAGACCGCGGCCGGCTTCGGTCAAAGCGCTGCACCCTTTGGAGCAGCAGTATCTGTCTCATCTGGAGACTGAAAGCAGCGAGTGGAGGGAGGAATTTCTTCACATATGGACCGCCAAGGAGGCCTACTCCAAGTTCTGCGGAGAGGGACTTCGCATTGGCTTTTCCAGGTTTTCCGTGCTGGAGCCTGATCTGAGCTACTCAGAACAGGTGCAGTGCAGGGAGCATCCCGCTGCACACATGCACTTTGAAAGGACTGAGGGCCTGTGCCTCTGCCTTGCGGCTTCATCGCCATGTCCGGAGGGCTTTGAACTGAAGCGGCTGTACTATGCTGCGCCCTTTAAGGAGAG
>JAEEPD010000080.1 GCA_016284575.1 Bacillota bacterium
GAACAGCTCTATGATCAGGTGGCGTATGTAGCACAGGATAACTGGCTGTTTGACGACACGATCATGAATAATATCCGCATGGGAAAGACATCGGCTTCCGATGAAGAGGTTCGTGAAGCTGCCAGGGCATCCGGCTGCGACGAATTCATCAGGGCTCTTCCGGAGGGATACGAGACCAGAGTAGGAAGCGGCGGTGCCCGCCTTTCGGGCGGCGAACGTCAGCGGATCGCCATTGCCAGAGCCATGCTGAAGGATGCGCCCATCGTGATCCTTGATGAAGCCACCGCCTATATCGATCCGGAGAACGAGGCCGTCATACAGCGGGCTCTTACCAAACTGATGCAGGACAAAACTGTGATCATCATTGCACACAGGCTCTCCACGGTCACGGATGCGGATCAGATCGTGCTGATCAGCAAAGGTTCGGTCGAATGCTCGGGAACGCACAGCGAACTCCTTAAAGAGAGCGCTCTGTATAACGCGATGTGGCAGGCCCATATCAGCGAAGGAGGTGCGGCATAATGCTGGAAGCAATCAGAAAAATCATAGACTTTTCCGGGCAGGAAAAGAGCAGGATCTACCGGGCGATCGTCCTTTCCTTCTTCAAGTCCCTGTTCTCGATGTTCAGGATGGCAGCGATCTATTTCATCCTTCTGGCGTTTGAAAAGGGCGAAATGTCCATGAAGCCTGCCTGGACAGCGCTCCTGTTCCTGGGCATCAGCATCCTGGGACAATTCCTTCTGAAAATGGCTGCGGATCTTCAGGCTGTTCATGCGGGTTATTATATGAGCGCATACAAGAGGCTCGATATTGCAGAACGGCTCAAAAAGGTCCCCATGGGATATTTCAATGACAGCAATCTTGACCAGGTGACCGGTACCGCGACTACCGTACTGGATGTGGTGGAAAATCAGGGCGCGAATGTTCTTGTGCTGATCCTCAGCGGACTCATGAATGCCGTCGTGTTTCTGATCTGCGTCCTGTTCTTCGACTGGCGACTGGGACTGATCGAACTGACTGGAATGGTCATTTATATGCTCATTACATCATCCATGGAAAAGAAAAGCCGGGCATTATCTCCGGTAAGACAGAGAAATGAGGCTGCCCTGGTATCCAAGGTACTTGAAAGCCTTCAGGGGATGAGCGTGATCAAATCCTTTAACCTGACCGGCAAGGGTGATGAAGCGCTCAAAAAAGCGATCGATGACAACAGAGACAGCAATCTGGCAATGGAGAGGCTGTTTATCCCTTACGGGGAAATCCAGGGGATCGTTCTTGGCGCCTTCAAAGCTTTGCTGCTGCTTGCGGCAGTAGCGCTTTTCATCAGCGGCAGCATGACGATCACCTATGCCCTGATGGCCGTGATCATCTCTTTCCAGGTGTTCGCCGATATCGAGCAGACAGGAGCCGGGCTTACCGTTCTCCGGGTGGTTTCAAGCTCTATAGAGGAAGCGGAGAAAATTAATCTTTTACCGGTCATGGACGAGAATGGCAAAGAATACGATCCGGAGCATTACGGGATCTCGGTCGATCATGTGTCCTTCTCCTATGGCGACAACGAGGTGCTGAAAGATATCAGCCTTGAGATCCCGGAGAAGACCATGACTGCCTTTGTCGGATCCTCCGGCGCGGGCAAAACAACGCTGGCCATGCTGATCGCACGCTTCTGGGACGTAAACAAGGGAAGCATTTCCATTGGCGGCATGGACGTAAGAGATTATACGCTGGAAAGCCTGATGACACATATCAGCGTGGTCTTCCAGCATGTCTATCTCTTCGCGGATACGATCGAAAATAATATCAAGTTCGGAATGAAAAATGCAAGTCATGAAGATGTTGTAGCCGCTGCGAAAAAGGCATGCTGCCATGACTTTATCATGTCGCTCCCGGAGGGCTATTCCACTGTGATCGGTGAAGGAGGGGCAACGCTTTCAGGAGGTGAAAAGCAGAGGATATCCATTGCAAGAGCGATCCTTAAGGATGCCCCGATCATTATCCTGGATGAGGCGACGGCCAACGTGGATCCTGAGAATGAGGATAAGCTTATTGCCGCTTTTAATGCGCTGACGGAAAACAAGACGGTGATTATGATCGCGCACCGTCTTAAAACGATCCGGAACGCCGATCAGATCGTGGTACTCGACGGTGGAAGGATCAGCAGCGGTACGCATGAAGAACTGCTCAGAAGCAGCGAGAAATACAGCAGCTTCATAAAGCTCAGAGAGGAAGCTGCTGGCTGGAAGATGCAGTGCTGAAATAAGCTGATATAAAAACAATAGAACGAAATGAGCGCTCGCATGGATCTTTACAGAGATCTCTGTGAGCGCTTTTCTTTGGTAAGAAATTTGAAATAGGGTATTTTCAAACAAAAAGAGTTGTGATATACTGAAAAGTTAGATAAAGCTAACCAACGTTAGCACTATTATACAATGCTGAATAAATGATTTTTTTACATTCAGAAAAGATATCAGGGAGGGGTCGTCTGTGTCAA
>JAEEPD010000013.1 GCA_016284575.1 Bacillota bacterium
TTACTTTTTCTTATCTTTACGGAACCTTTCTGTTATAGACAGAAAGATATCCGGCACCCGGTCCTTACTGCATGCTGTACCTGTAGAGATATTCCACAACGTTCGATCTCGGGCAGAACGCATCCACATCGAATTCGTCGCCGCTGTAGGTCCCCTCCAGAAGGCCGCCGTCCTCAGCCCATCTCAGGGCATCCGCATACCACTGGCTGGTGCTCTCGGCGCCGGTGTTTCCGGGTCTTCCTACCGCAGCATAGGTCCTGCCCTCCTCCCTATATGAATATCATAATGTGGGCCGGAGCAAAAGCAATAAAAAACAGCCTCATAAAGCGCCGCATATGCGCCCTGGAGGCTGTTTCAGTGTTAAATCATTCTGCAGTCCGTCTATTCTTTTGCTTCAGCGTTCTGTCTGTCAAGCTCTGCCTGTATGTTCCTGATGGTGGTCAGCACCGCGTTGAACATGGAGCAGATGGCTGCGGACAGCAGCACTGCGCCGACGATGTCCGAAGGCCAGTGCACTCCGGAAAGGAAGCGGGTGACCACGGTCAGAGCCATCAGGGCGTAGAGCACCCGGCGGATCGAAGCCGCCAGCTCAGGCGTTTTTGTGATGTCCATCAGCACCTGGCCGCACATGTAGAATACACAGATGGCCAGCATGGTGTGGGAGCTGGGATAGCCGGGCTCCAGGACTCCGTCCATCAGGATGGGCCTGTAGTTTACTATCAGGTGGTTGAAGAGCATGTAAAACAGCAGCACCAGCACCAGAAAGACGCCAAGCACCAGTATGCTCTTGTCCACCTTCAGCAGGCTCCTGCGCTTTATCAGCTGGTAGAGACCCAGGCAGCCGAAGGCTGCAGCAAGCAGCAGGGCTGCATAGCCCAGGATCTCAGACACCATATAAAACGCATGATTGTAGCTCAGATTGTTCATCAGGGCCCCGTTGAGAGTGGCGAAGCCTATGCGGCTGCCCTCAGGGCCTATGGACTGCACATCTATGCCGGAGACCCCCATGGTGAACAGTATGAATGCCACTATGAGGAAGTCCGGCAGAAGAAAATCTCTTTTGTTACGCATTGTTCTCCTATTACAGCTTCAGGTTGTAGAAAGCCTTCTTGCCTGCGTACTGTGCGCTGTCGCCCAGAATGTCCTCCAGACGGAGCAGCTGGTTGTACTTGGCAATACGGTCGGTTCTGGAGAGGGATCCGGTCTTGATCTGACCTGCGTTGGTGCCCACTACGATGTCCGCGATGGTGGTATCCTCGGTCTCGCCGGAGCGGTGGGATACGACAGCGGTGTAGCCTGCCTTCTTGGCCATTTCGATGGCATCGAAGGTCTCGGTCAGGGTACCGATCTGGTTCACCTTGATCAGGATGGAGTTGGCGATACCCTTTTCGATACCCATAGCCAGTCTCTTGGTATTGGTAACGAACAGGTCGTCGCCCACCAGCTGAACCTTGCCGCCCAGAGCCTCGGTCAGCATCTTCCAGCCTTCCCAGTCATCCTCGGCCATGCCGTCTTCGATGGAGATGATGGGATACTTCTCGCAGAGAGCCTTGTAGTATTCAACGAGCTCGGCGCTGGTCTTCTTTACGCCTTCACCCTCCATGTTATAGATCTTGTTTTCTGCATCATAGAATTCGGAAGAGGCGATGTCCATGGCCAGGTAGATGTCCTCGCCGGGCTTGTAGCCGGCCTTTTCGATGGCCTGGATGATGATGCCAAGTGCCTCTTCGTTGGTCTTCAGGTTGGGTGCGAAGCCGCCCTCATCGCCTACTGCGGTGGAGAGGCCCATGCCCTTGAGTATGGCCTTCAGGTTGTGGAAGGTCTCGGCTGCCATTCTCAGCGCTTCTCTGAAGCTGGGAGCGCCTACGGGCATGATCATGAACTCCTGGATGTCCAGGGAGTTGTCTGCATGCTGACCACCATTCATGATGTTCATCATGGGAACGGGCAGGACCTTGCCGTTTACGCCGCCGAGATACTGGAAGAGAGGCAGGCCAAGGCTTTCGGCTGCTGCGTTTGCAACTGCCATGGAGACGCCCAGGATGGCGTTGGCGCCCAGCTTGCCCTTGTTTTCGGTGCCGTCCAGCTCGATAAGGAACTTGTCCAGAGCAACCTGATCCATTGCGTCCATGCCGATGATCTCGTCTGCGATGATCTCGTTCACGTTCTCAACAGCCTTCAGAACGCCCTTGCCAAGGTAGCGGGACTTGTCGCCGTCGCGGAGCTCAACTGCCTCGTGAACGCCTGTGGAGGCGCCGCTGGGGACGATGGCTCTGCCCATGGTGTCGTCGTCAAGCCATACTTCAACTTCTACTGTGGGATTTCCTCTGGAATCAAGGACCTCGCGTGCGTATACTTCATCAATAAGTGCCATAATATATTCCTCCTGTTTTATGGTTAATTAATTGTCCGCAAATATTTATTCGTAAATGCGATGCTTTTACTCATTGATACTTAGTTTAATAATTTATGATCGCCAAGAAATCGTCGGGCTTGAGGCTGGCGCCGCCCACCAGGGCTCCGTCGATGTCGGGTTGAGTCAGCAGCTCATGGGCGTTGGCAGGCTTTACGCTGCCGCCGTACTGGATTATCAGCTTGTCTGCCAGCTCGTGTCCGTGTATCTCTCTGGCCATGCCTCTGATAAAGGCGCACATCTCCTCAGCCTGCTCGGGGCTTGCGGTGCGGCCGGTGCCTATAGCCCAGATGGGCTCGTAGGCTATGGTGATGCAGGCTGCCTGCTCCTTTGTCATGCGGTCGAGGAAGTATTCGCACTGCCTGCGCACCAGATCGAAGTGGGTGCCGGCATCCCTTTCCTCCAGCTTCTCGCCTACGCAGATAATGGGGAGTATGCCATATTCCAGAGCCTTCAGAGCTCTCTTGCAGACGGTCTCGTCGGTCTCACCGAAGTACTGCCTGCGCTCCGAATGGCCGATAATAGCGTAATCCACACCTATCTCCTTAAGCATGGGGGCGGATATCTCTCCGGTAAAGGCTCCCTCGTCTTCCCAATGGATATTCTGGGACGAGATAGCCACTTCAGTGCCTTTAAAGGCCTCCTTTAAAGCCTTAAGCTGAGTAAAGGGTGCCCCGATGGCCACCTCGATCCCCTCCTTCGGCTTGTAGATCTTCTTAAAATCTTCGGCAAATTCCAGCGCAGACGCAGTGGTCTTGTACATCTTCCAGTTGCCGCAGATGAATTTCTTTCTCATAGAAGCCTCCTACTTGTCGTTCAGTGCTGCCACGCCGGGGAGGATCTTTCCTTCCAGGTATTCCAGGGAGGCGCCGCCGCCGGTGGATACGTGGGTGATCTTGTCTGTGAGGCCGAACTTCTTGATGGCAGCTGCGCTGTCGCCGCCGCCAACCACGGTGATGGCTTCTTCGTTGGCTGCAAGAGCCTCCGCAACGGCCTTGGTTCCGTCCTCAAAGGCTGCAAATTCAAAGACTCCGCTGGGTCCGTTCCAGATCACGGTCTTTGCGTCCTTGATGGCATTGGTGTAGATCTCTATGGTCTTGGGACCGATGTCCATGCCCATCCAGCCGTCGGGAACGTTTTCATCCTCGGTGAAGCAGGTCTCGCAGTCCTCGGCGAATTTGTCGCCGCACTTGCTGTCCACGGGCAGAAGCAGCTTTACGCCCTTTTCCTTAGCCTTTGCCTGCAGTTCTCTGGCCAGGTCCAGCCTGTCCTCCTCGCAGAGGGAATTGCCGGTCTTAAAGCCATTGGCTCTCAGGAAGGTGTATGCCATGCCGCCGCCGATGATGATGGTATCGGCCTTGTTCAGCAGGTTCTCGATTACTGCGATCTTGTCGCTGACCTTGGAGCCGCCCAGGATGGCCACGAAGGGCCTCTTGGGATCGTCTACGGCCTCGCCCAGGAACTTCAGCTCCTTCTCGATAAGGAAGCCGGATACTGCGGGCAGATAGCTTGCGATGCCTGCTGTGGAGGCGTGGGCTCTGTGGGCGGTGCCGAAGGCATCGTTAACATAAACATCTGCCAAGCTGGCTAGATCCTTTGAGAACTGCTCGTCGTTCTTTTCCTCTTCAGCTCTGAAGCGGAGATTCTCCAGCAGCATTATCTCGCCGGGCTTAAGAGCAGCGGCCTTTGCGCGGACATCATCGTCCACTACAACATCGGAAGCGGCGAAGATCACGGGCTTTCCTGTGAGCTCCTCCAGCTTCTTTGCTACGGGCTCCAGGGAGAACTCCTTGTTGGGCTTGCCCTTTGGACGGCCCAGATGGCTCATAAGTATGACAGCAGCGCCCTGCTCCAGCATGTATTCGATGGTGGGCAGCGCCGCGGTGATGCGGTTATCGTCGGTGATGACGCCCTCCTTCATGGGGACGTTGAAATCGCAGCGAACTATGGCTTTCTTGCCCTTAAGTTCTATATCTCTTACAGTCTTTTTCATAAGTACAGGTCCTTTCTTTTAAGAAAAAAACATAATACCACTCTTATAATATTACCACTTTGGCGTCAGGCTAACCAATATGATTTATCGAAATTGTGTATGACAATTACATTCGAAGTGAACGCTGGGCAGCCGCAGCAGGCTGAGCATCCCTGCCCGCCCTTCTCACATACTCCATGAAGCTTTTTGTGGCGGGGGACATCCCGGCGCCTGAGGGCACCGCTATCCCAAAAGCCTCATACTGCCGAGGCCTTAAGGGGAGCTTCACCACGCTGCCGGTCCAGTCTCTTGAGCGCAGGCTCTGGTCCACGCTGATGCCAAGCCCCGCCGCCACCATGTTATAGGTGGTGAAGGCATTGAGGGTAGTAAAGCGCACATCCGGCTTTATCCCGCTCTCCGCCAGCAGCCGGTCGATCTCCGTATCCTGACCGGGCTGAGTATGGATGAAGGGCTCCTTCTCCAGCTCCCAAAGCTCCATGTAGCCCTTTTCCTCCGCGGGATGCCCGGGCGGTAGCCACACCAAAAGCTCATCCCTGAAAAGCTCCGTCCATTCCACCTCCGGCATGCCCGGATCTATGCAGAAGCACAGGTCCACGGAGCGCTCGGAAAGAAAGCGCCGGAGCGCATCGTTTCCGTTTTCCCGAAGGTTTACAGTTATTCCGGGGTTCTGGCTCTGGAAGCCCTTGATCATTGACGGAAGCCAGGAGGCAGCCATGCTGAAGCAGCTGCCTATGCTGATGCTGCCCTGCACCACACCTGTTATATCAGAGCTGATCTGGTTGATGCTTCTGATATCCCTCAGCACATCCCTGAAATAGGGCAGCACCCGCTTTCCGTTCTCCGTAAGCTGCACGCCCTTTTTATTTCTCACAAACAGCCTGAAGCCCAGATCCGCCTCCAGGCCCTGTATCATCCTCGTGATGCCCGACTGGGTGTAGCCCAGAAGCTCCGCCGCGGTGGTAAGGCTGCCATAGTCCGCAGCCAGAAGAAACGCCTCGTACTTATCCGAATTCATTTTCCGCCTCTTTCTAACGACTATTGCGAATATAGTTCACTACAAAATCAGTATATCATATACATGATATTTTGTCATTTTAAATATGATAAACTGTTGTTTGTTTCATGAGTAGATAGAAGGTATTATATAATCAGATAGCAATTATTTCACCCATTTATGATTACTGAGGTGACGATATGGAACAGAAAATGATGGATGCAATCATAAAGCATGTGGACGGCGAAGGCCTTGCCCTGGCCAGGGTTCCGGTGCCCGAGGTGGGTCCCGGAGAGGTCAAGATCAAGATCCACAAGACCGCCATCTGCGGCACAGACGTGCATATCTATGACTGGACGGAATGGTCGAAGCAGCACGTACACGTGGGCCAGACCATAGGCCACGAGTATGTGGGCGAGATCGCAGAGCTTGGCCCCGGAGTTACCGGCTTTAAGGTGGGCCAGAGGGTCACCGGCGAGGGCCACATCACCTGCGGGCTCTGCCGCAACTGCCAGAACGGAGACATTCAGTGGTGCAAGAACACCGTCAGCGTGGGCGTGGACAGAAACGGCGCCTTTGCTGAATACCTGGTCATTCCCGCCAAGAACGTTATCCCCGTGGATCCCGAACTGGACGAGGACGTGGTCGCCTTCTTCGACGCCTTCGGCAACGCCACCCACACCGCGCTGATGTGGAAGATGCCGGGTGAAGACGTTCTGATCACCGGCGCAGGCCCCATCGGCATCATAGCCGCAGGCATCTGCAGATTCGTTGGAGCCAGAAGAGTGGTCATCACGGACATGAACGACTACCGCCTGGATCTGGCAAAGAAGATGGGCGTGGACGTGGCTGTAAACATCACCAGAGACGACCTTGGCCAGGTGATGAAGGACCTGAAGATCATGGAGGGCTTCGACGTGGGCCTTGAGATGAGCGGCAGCGGCGCGGCATTAAAGCAGATGATCTCCGTCATGAGAAACGGCGGAAAGATCTCCCTGCTGGGACTTTACAGCGCGCCCTTCCAGTTCGACATGAACGAGATAATAAACCGCGGACTGGGAGTGCAGGGCATCTACGGACGCCGCATGGACAACTGGCACCAGATGGCCTACATGGTGCAGGGCGGCCTGGATCTGACACCGGTCATCACCCACCGCTTCCACTACACCGACTTCCAGAAGGGCTTCGATGCCATGAAGAGCGGCTATTCCGGCAAGGTGGTGCTGGACTGGACCACAAAAAAGTAGCCCGCGAAAGCGCATAAACAAAGCATGAAAGCAAGGAGATAAACCATGAAAGAAGCATACAAGAAATACGAACAGGAGCTGGAGGCCATCCGCGAGGCCGGCACCTACAAGAACGAACGCATCATAACCACGCCCCAGAGCTCCCGCATCGACACCACCGAGGCAAAGCGGGTGGTGAACATGTGCGCCAACAACTATCTGGGACTTTCCGACGATCCCAGGCTGATCGCCGCAGCCAAGGAGAGCTACGACAAGTGGGGCTTCGGCCTTTCTTCCGTAAGATTCATCTGCGGCACCCAGCAGATCCACAAGGATCTTGAAAGAGCCATCGCAGACTTTGCGGGGACCGAGGATGCCATCCTCTATTCCTCCTGCTTCGACGCCAACGGCGGCCTCTTTGAATCCCTGCTGGGACCTGAGGATGCCATCATCTCCGACGAGCTGAACCACGCATCCATCATCGATGGCGTTCGCCTCTGCAAGGCCCACCGCTATCGCTATAAGAACAACAACATGGAGGACCTGAGGGCCAAACTGGAGGAGGCCAAGGCTGAGGGCTGCAAGCAGATCCTCATCGCCACCGACGGTGTATTCTCCATGGACGGCTACATCGCCAACATGAAGGGCATCTGCGATCTGGCTGACGAATACGGAGCCATGACCATGCTGGACGACTCCCACGCAGTGGGCTTCATGGGCGAGCACGGCCGCGGAACCGCTGAATACTGCGGCGTCATCGGAAGAGTCGACATCATCACCGGTACCTTCGGCAAGGCCATGGGCGGAGCCTCCGGCGGTTACACCGCCTCCAGCAAGGTCATAGTCGACCTGCTGCGTCAGAAGAGCCGTCCTTACCTCTTCTCCAACACCCTGGCTCCCGCCATCTGCGCCGCCACCCTCAAGACCATCGAGATCCTCAACGAGTCCACTGCCCTGAGGGATAAGGTCCACGAAAACGCCCGCTACTTCCGCGAAAAGATGGAGGCCGCAGGCTTCGACCTTCTGCCCGGCGAGCACGCCATCGTTCCCATCATGCTCTACGATCCCAAGATCGCCAATGAGTTCGCAAAGCGCATGCTGGAGAAGGGCGTCTACGTGGTGGGCTTCTGCTATCCTGTTGTTCCCAGAGGCAAGGACAGGATCAGGACCCAGATCTCCGCAGGCCACACCAGGGAGGATCTGGACTTTGCAGTGAAGTGCTTCATCGAGGTCAAGAAGGAGATGGGGCTGTAAAGCTCTGCTCCCAGACTGAAGGAACAAAACAAAGCCATACAGCTGCCGGGCCTTAAAGCCCGGCGGTTTTTTGTTTACTTTTATCCGGGCGAAGAGTAAAATTGCTGATATGAACACGAACTACTCCATCAGAACCGAAGCAAACCGCAAGGCCTTCCTCCTTGGAATGCGCCACGCCGTGCCCATAGGCACCGGCTATTTTGCAGTGTCCTTCGGACTTGGTATAACAGCCCATAACGCAGGGATGAACGCTCTTCAGAGCTTTCTTGTGAGCTTCCTCTGCAACGCCTCAGCAGGCGAATACGCAGGGATCCGGGTCATAGCGGAGCTCTCTCCCTACATCGAGGTGGTTCTGGTGACCCTCATCGCCAATGCCCGCTATCTTCTGATGAGCCTCTCCCTGAGCCAGAAGATGGACCCTGACATGCCCTTTGTGCACCGGCTTTTGGTGGCCTATGACATAACGGACGAGCTTTTCGGCATCAACATAGCCCGGCCCGGCTACCTGAACCCCTGGTATGCCTACGGCGCTTACCTGGTGGCCCTGCCCTCCTGGGCCTTTGGCACCATGCTCGGCGCAGTGGCAGGCGAGATCCTGCCAAAAGCAGCAGTCAGCGCCCTGAGCGTTGCCCTTTACGGCATGTTCATAGCCATAATCGTGCCCCCGTCAAAAAAGGACAGGGTGGTCTTCGGCCTGGTGGCGGTCTCCTTTGCCGCCAGCTGGGCAGCCTCAAGGCTTCCCGGCATCTCCGCCCTTTCCGAGGGCAGCAGGACCATAATACTGACCCTGATCATAGCCTCCGCCGGAGCGTACTTCTTCCCAAAGAAGCCCCAGGACCCGCCCCAGCATAAGCTCGAAAGCCAGAAGGAGCCCGAAAATGCGTAATATATATATTTACATACTGATAATGGGCGGAGTTTCCTATCTTATAAGGGTACTGCCCGTCACCATCTTCAGAAAGCCCATAAAAAGTCCCTTCGTGCAGAGCTTTCTGTACTATGTGCCATACGTTACCCTGGCAGTGATGACCTTCCCCGCCATAGTTCACGCCACCCAGAGCCCCATCGCAGGAGCGGCGGCTCTGATAGCGGGACTCATCGCCTCATGGCTGGGCGCGGGACTCTTTCCGGTGTCCGTGATCTGCTGCGCAGTGGTATTTATAACAGAACATTTTATTTTGTAGTCTGAATCCGGTTCACCATAAAAAATCATTTATTGAGCCATCGGCCATTTTCAAATATAATCCTCCTTGCCGTGCTTCAAGGAGGGATATGAAGAATATGAAATATTTCTGGTACACGCTGACTGCGACAACCACTGAAAACGGCTGCGCGTATGGACTTCATGCCGAAGAGGAAGGAACCTCTGTTTTAAGCATCAGGGACATAAGCCACGACGCCCCATTCGTTGAAAGGCTCGTAGGGCTTTTCAATTTCGGACAACTGGATCCCGTTCACGTCCTGGACGTGCTGGAGGATCTGCTGCCCTAAAAGAGCGCCGGACTTTTCCGGAAACATTTTATTGACCGACTGAACCTGCAGGACGCCCCGGATAGAAGCACGGCGGGGCTCCGGCATATGGAGGGAACCTATGCAAAACACAGAATTTACGGCTGCCGGCGTTTCCGGCATCCCCTGGAATGTATATCCGCGTCCCGCCCTCAGAAGAGACAGCTGGCTCTGCCTCAACGGAGACAGCTGGACCATATCCTTTGAAGGCTTCAGCGGTCCGATAAACGTGCCCTTCTGCCCTGAATCCGAGCTTTCCGGCGTGAAGGCCCATCCGCCCTACGGACACCCCATGATCTACAGCAGAAGCTTTTCCATCCCCTCTGAATGGACCGGGAAGCGCATCATCCTGCACTTTGGGGCTGTAAGCCGCCTGGCGGAGCTTACTGTCAACGGAAACCCCATGGGCAGGCACGAAAACTCCTACATGCCCTTCTCCTTCGACATCACAGAAGCCTGCACCGACCCATCTAACGGCGAATTCTTTACAGAAAACAGCCTGGAGCTTCTTGTGGCCAACGACATTTCCCACAAGCACCCCTGGGGCAAGCAGAAGGAAAAGCGGGGAGGCATGTGGTACACCCCGGTGAGCGGCATATGGCAGACCGTATGGCTCGAGCCGGTGCCTGAACAGCACATCGAAGGGCTGGACATAGATACAGGCGTGGCCTTTGATGCAGATGCCAACGCGGTCTCGGCTTCCGTCCGTATAGCAGTCCGCGGAGTGACTAAGGGCAGCCTGATGCTTGATGGAAAAAGCTATCCCGTGGAGGATGGAGCAGCTGAGATCGAGCTCCACAGCCCCATGCTCTGGAGCCCTGAGGACCCCCAGCTCTACGAATTTGCCGTGGAGAGCGGAGAGGACAGGGTGCAGAGCTATTTCGCTCTCAGGACCATAGGGACCAGGGAGATACGAGGGAAAAAGCGCCTCTGCCTTAACGAAAAGCCCTATTTCTTCAACGGTCTTCTGGACCAGGGCTACTGGCAGGAGGGAATCTACACCCCTGCAGGGCCCGAGGCCTTTGAAAAGGACATACTGACAATGAAATCTCTGGGCTTCAACACCCTGAGAAAGCATATAAAAATAGAGCCACAGCTCTGGTACTATCTATGCGACAAGCTGGGCATGGCTGTATTTCAGGACATGGTCAACTGCGGAGATTACAATTTCCTGCGGGACACCGGCCTCCCCACCATCAGCATACAGCGTATAGATGACCGCATGCTGAACAGGGACCCTGAGACCCGCCAAAACTTCCTTAAGGCCATGGAGGATACCGCAGCACTGCTGAAGAATCACCCCTCCATAGTCCTCTGGACCATATTCAACGAGGCCTGGGGCCAGTTCTGCGCCGATGATGCCTACGACAGGCTCAAGGATATTGACCCGAAGCGCATCATCGATGCCACCTCCGGCTGGTTCCACCAGAAAAAGAGCGACGTGGACAGCCTCCACATCTATTTCGGACGGCTGCACCTTGGAAAGGAAAAGCTGCCCCAGCTGCTCTCAGAATTCGGAGGTTATGTCTGGAAGCTTCCGGAGCACAGCTTCAACAAAGAAAAGACCTACGGCTACAGGATCTATAAGGACCGCAGCAGATATATCGAGGCGCTGAAGAGCCTTTATCTTGACAGGATACTGCCCCTTGCGGGAGAAGGCCTCTGCGGAGCCATCTACACCCAGGTGTCCGACGTGGAGGACGAGACCAACGGCCTCTTCACCTACGACCGTCAGGTGCTGAAGGTGCAGCCGGAGGAGCTGCAGGGTATAACAGCCCTGCTGCAGGAGGCAGTGCAAAGATAAGGCCGAAAATAAAGAAGACCCCGATGCTACAGGGTCTTCATGGCTGAAACTATATGATCAATATCGCTTTTCGGACCGAAGCTCAGTATGGCATCCGCCAGGGCTTCGGCTTTTTCTTTGCCCAAGGCAGGCACTGTCTGCTTAAGGAAGCGTTTCCTTAGGCTTTCATCGCTCAGGACCGCGCCGCTTCCCCCTGCCTCGTTGCCGCCGTTGAACTCGGCGCTGATGATTCTGCCGTCCGAAAGCTCTGCCGTCAGCCTGGCAGCTCTGGCGGCACCGCTTCCGCGTCCATAGGGCTCGAAGCTTCTGACGCTTATGCGCTCCATAAGAGGCCTGTATTTTTCCAGGCGGGGCTCCATATCCGTGAAAAGCTCCGCGTCTATGTCATCACCCATCAGGGCTGCCGCCGTACAGTAAGCCAGTGACAGCCTGGCGGAGGTGGCATTGAGCCTGATGTCGCCCGGATCTATGTCCACAGAGTAGGGATAGCTGTCCAGGGCGATGGATCTTATGTCTGATGTATCGATTCTGTGCTCTGCAAGAAGCTTTTTTGCCGCGTTGACGGCGGGATTCACCGAATAGCAGGCCGAAAACTCCTTGATGTTGAGGAATTCTATCATGTAGGGGGCGCCAAGGGGTATCTCAGCACCCTTTTCGCCCCTGAAAATGCTTTCAAGAGACTTGATGCCGCTGAGAATGTGCTTTGGCCCTGTAAGGCCGCAGGCTGCAGCCTCGGCCGCCATGCTGCCTATGTAGGCGCCCCAGCCTCCGTAGAAGTCCTTGGCATCGCTGCCCTCGGTGAAGGCTGTGAAGGGACAAAGGGGCATAAGAGACGCTGCAAGTCCCACGGCATTGACTATGACCTCAGAGGTCTTCTGAACAGAGCCGTCCGCCGGCTCCGCTGAAGCCTCTGAAGCAGTGAGCCCGGAGCCGCTCAGCATCAGAGCCGCTGCAGCCGCAGAGCCCAGTGCGCCGAAGAGCCCGGGGGGATGAAGCCCCAGCTCCAGAGCCTTGTCAGCTCCCAGGATGGCAGCCCTTGTCATGAGCTCATAGCCCAGGAGCACGGACCTTATAAGGGTCCCGGCGTCTCCGCCCTTTTCCGTGTATTCCGCAAGGACCGAGGACCAGATAAAGCTGCCAGGATGCACGGAGCCTCTGGTATTGTCGTCCAGTTCAAGGGACGCAAAAGCAGCTGCATTCAGGAAGGCCGCGTCTGCAGGAGCATAGCTGTCCCGGCTGCCCCAGCGGGCAGCCCCTCCGCCGCCTTTTCTGCCCTTCGAATAAAACTCCTCCAAGCCTTTGCCGCAGCCATTAGCCGCCGCGTAGATGCTTCCGCCTGCGTAGTTGAGCAGGCTCCAGCGAAGAAAGCGCAGAGCATCCGGCCCGATGCATTCCGCCCCGAGCCCCGCAAAATGCTTCGCCATCCTTTCAAAATATCCGTTTTCCAAAACCTTTACCCGCATCAGGCACAGAAAGATTCCCGTGCCTCAGATAATCAACAAAGCTGCCGCAAGAGGTCCGTCAAAAACAGCTAGATACGCCTAAAGCTATTCCGCGCTGTCCGCTGCTATCTTTATCATGCTCAGCTGGTCATAGCCGCTGATGACTCCGATGTAGCCAGCCAGCTCCGCGTCGAGGGCCGGATCCCCGGTATCCACCCGCAGCATCTTCTCAGGAAGATCCGCCAGCTTGCCCGGGTCAGCGATCACGATGATGTTATTTCTGCCCACTCTTCTTATGACTCTGGGGCTCAGCTGCTGATTGCCTCTGCCAAAAATATTGCCCTGACCTCCGATGACGGTCACCACCATTTTGACCTTGGCCTTCGGATCTTTTATGTACTCCCAGAGGGCAGGCTCGGACAGGTCCGATGCCACCAGCTCAAAATCCTTCACCAGGTCTATGCCAAGCAGGGTGTCGGGAAGCTCCAGCTCGTCCATCACGTATCTCGTGGTGCTGCCGGAGCCGATGATGTAATAGCAGTCCTTTTCCATGTTGTCTGCCACATAAGCAGCGATGCCCAGCAGCGAATCCTCCTCGGAGGCGCCGGAGGACTTGCAGCACTGCATGTGCTTTGGGCTGTCGATAGCCATCAGGTAGCCGTAAAGCCTTGCGCTAACACGGCCTTCACGGAACTGCTCCTCATCGATGTCCATGACCTCCGCTTCCTTTTCCCTTCCGGCCTTACCCTCCAGCCAGTCCTTCAGGAGCCAGCCTGCGTTTATGGGATTCAGGGCGTAGACCGCAGAGTGGATCTTGACCCCGGTGGGTATGCCGATGACAGGCACGTCCTTTGAGTTTCCTTCTGCCCTGAGACCCTCGTAGGCAGAGCATACATTCCTTGCGGTGCCATCGCCGCCTGCAAACACCAGTATTTCGGCGCCTGCAAGGGCCATGGCCCTTACTGCAGCCTCGGTGTCGGAGGCCTTTGACCGCTCACCTGCGGGCCGGCCAACAACCTCGTATTCAAAGCCCATGTCCTTCAGCAGGTTCTCTCCCATGGCTCCGCCCCAGCAGAGGAAGGAGAACTCCGCCCCCGACCAGGTCTTAAGCACCTCAAGAGCGGTCCTTACCCTGTTTTCAGATTGGGGCACAGCGCCCATGGCCAGAGCCTTTTCAACTATTTCGTCCCCGTCGCTGCCCTTCAGGCCCATGGGTCCGCCTATTCCCGCCAGGGGATTTATTATCAGTCCTATTTTTTTCATTTACTATCCTTTCTTTAGTCAGTATAAATGATGCCGAAGAAGCGCTGCAGCAGCATGGATGCCTGGGCTCGGCTAAGCTCGCCCTTGGGATCGAGCTTTCCGTTGCTGCCCTCCATAAGACCGCTGCTCACAGCCCAGTTGATGGCAGCCCTGTACCGGTCTGAGATCTGCCCCTCATCAGAGAAGCGGGCACGGCCATCATCTATGCTCAGGTCAAGGCCCTGATGACGGGCCATCCTGAAAAACATCTCAGCCGTTTCCTCCCTGCTGATGGGCTCGTTGGGGCCAAAACCGCCGGAGATCCTGTCTGTGATCTTCTCCGCAGCAGCCCATCTTACAGCCTCGCTGTACCAGAGCTCCTGGGGCACATCGCTGTAGGGAAGTGCGTAGTTTACATAGGGTTCACCCGCGATCCTCCAGAGCACCGTTGCGAGCTGTGCCCTTGTAAGCTTTTTATCAGGATTGAAGATGCCCGTCCTCGAACCCTCCATCAGGCCCTTTTCATAAGCAAATTTTACGGCATCGCTGTACCAGAGGCCATCCGCCACATCCCTGAAGGGATGCTCAGCCTGCCAGGCAGCGGTCCTCGCCGCCACGTTCTTTCTAAGGTTTTCAAAGAAGAACATGTAGTCGTAAACGTGATAGGAGCCCTCCGGGAAGATGTCTATAGCCGCAGGATAATCCGCAGCGGCAACATCGGTCACCACCAGCTCGCCGCGGCTTCCGATGTATGCGCCGCAAAGAGCCGGCTGGGGTTCGGCTCCGGTGGACATTACAGCGCCCTTGTTCAGAGCCTTGTCCGCCTTTGTGCCGTCAGTCTTCCAGTTCAGCGGATTTATTGAAAGCGCCCTGGTCCCCGCGGGATTTACCAGAGTTCCATCCAGGGATCCGTCCTCGCAGTCGAAGCTGATGACCACGCCTGTATCGGTTTCACCCTTTGCAGGGACTATCTGGGGATAGGCAGCCGCCATTTCCTCTGTGACGGACCAGCCGATGGAATATACGGCGATAAGCTTGCTTCGCAAAGCCATAGCCTCTGCACTGTCGCCTCCGAAATACTCCTTCAGCAGCTCCAGGCACATATCGGAGCCCTGGGAAAAGCCTGCAAGTATAAAGCCTCTGCCGCCGTTTTCGTTGTCCAGATACCAGCGGAAGGCCGCGGAAATGTCGTTGTAGGCAACGGCCCTGGCCTGAGCCTGCTGGTCCTTGTCCAGCCTGTAGGCGTTCATGGACATCTGGCGGTAATAGGGAGAGAACATCCTTGCGCTGTTCTCATAGATGCCCCGCTCCATGTCCAGAGCGTTCACGAAGCGTCCCTTAAGCTTGTCGTTCAGATCGAAGGAATTGGTCTCGCTCCTGGTGTCCACCGTGGGGCAGATCAGGAACAGATCCACAGGCCTTCCCTGCCCCTCCTCAAAATAGGCCCAGTTGGCGGCATCGCTGTAATCCAGAGCAGGCTCGCTGATGAGCTCCGGACCCGGGCTTATGAGCGACGGGCCTATGCTGGTGATGACAAATGTATCGCTGTCCTTGGGCGGGTCCACGCCCACAACAGCAAAGGCAGTGCTGTACATGGAAAGGACCATGCATAGCACAAGAAGGATCGCTGTGAATTTTCTTTTCATCATAACCTCCTCACAGGTCAGAAAGTCTTACCCGATGATTGTACCACATTCCGGAGAATAATAAAACGGCAGCGCCTCAGTGAAGTTCGCATTTTCACTCTTCTTCGTTGGACATACGGTGCTTTGCTGATATAATAGAATCAGATTCATAAAACAAGGAGGCAGGAGCTATGCAGGTGGTTTTCAGCAAATGTCCGGTGGGAGCCGCAACAGAAATTATCATGAGGAACGGAGCCCTGATCGATATGATAGACCGGTCGGGCGGAGAATTTACGCTGCTCCAGTCAATGGCTCCGGAGTTCCAGAAGGCCCACTTCACCCAGGAGGCGCCGCTTCATTTCCGAGACGGCGGCAACATGCCTCCCATCTGGGCCCAGTCCATAGCGGACCGTTCGGTGCTGCTGGGCGCCACAAGGCAGTACGAAAGGGTCGGACTCTTCGTAAAGGCAGATTCGCAAATTTCTGAAGTCTCGCAGCTCAAGGGCCGCCGCATCGCCATCCCCATAAGGGAAAAGGCCGTGTTCGACTTCCGCCGGTACACCGCCATCCGGGGCGTAGAGACCCTGCTGGGCTTTTACGGCCTGACCCCGGGCGACGTGGAATACGTTCCGGTCAAATGCACCGATGCACCGCCAAGGCGCATAAGCGGCTTTACAGTCCAGACGAAGGATACGGATTTCCTGACCCAGGACGTGCTTGCAGTCCTCGACGGCGATGCCGATGCTGTCTTCTGCAATTCCATAAAGGCCGTAAGACACGCGGACGCAGGTCTTATGAAGAACCTGATCCCTGAGGAGGGGCAGATTCCGCGGACATATGTCAACAACAACAGCTGCCTGCTGATCACCTGCACAAAACCCTTCGCCTATGATCACCCCGAGATCGTCATCACCTACCTCAGGGAGCTTTTCAAGGCGGCGGACTGGGCTGCGGAGAACCGTGATGCCTTCCTTGAGACCGTCTCCCACGGAGTCTACGACGCGGATCCGGCGGAGTGCGCCCGCTCGTTCTCAGAGAACGTGCATAAGCTCAGGCGCCCGGCCATGACAGACGAACTACTCGCTCTTGCGGACTCCCAGAAGATTTTCCTGCTGAGACAGGGCGCTCTGGAAAAGGATTTCGATATCCTCAGGTGGGCGGATGGATCGTTCCTGGAAGAAGCCCTGAAAGCTTATTAGAGCATCTAGAACTTTCAAATCAGAATTCCTCAAAACTGTCAATAGTATTGACAGTTTTTTGTCATTGTCAAAAAGACCCCGCTGGTTGAATGTTGCGGCATATAAAAATACAATATGATGAGGGGTAATATACCCATTAGATATAAGCCTGCATTCAGGCTTAATTACATTATATTGATATTAAGGAGGATTCCAGTATGAAGAGACAGCAACTGTGTCTGGCCATTGTGCTGGTGCTCTGCCTGCTGCTGTCGCCATTTACGGCAAGCGCGGCGGAGGTCGCAAGCGGCACATGCGGCGACAATGCTGCCTGGTCTTTGGACGACACGGGTCAGCTCACCATCAGCGGCACAGGTCCGATGGGCGACTACAGCGGCAAGAACAGCGCAGCAGCAAACTACGGACCGCACGCGGGCTCGATAAATACAGTAGTTATCCAACCCGGAATAACGCGTGTTGGAACAGGAGCGTTTTACAGGCAGGACTATGGTTATGACCCGGTCCCGTTTTCCAGTCTGCAGACTGTTCAGATACCCAATACCGTGGAAACTATCGGTATATTGGCATTTAACCAGTCTTCGGTGGAAAACGTGACGATCCCCTTCGGTGTAAGATCGATAGAAGAACGTGCTTTCTGTAAAAGCGGTATCACGAACATCGTCATACCCGACAGCGTCACCAGCATAGGCGCCTATCAGTTTTATCAGTGCAGCTCGCTGGAGAGCGTCACACTGCCTGACAAGCTGACTGTTATTCCCACCTCCATGTTTTATCAGTGTTCAAAGCTGGCTACACTGAACTATGGAGGCGCGCTGGAATCTATAGCTTCAGGGAGTTTCCGGAGTACGGCGCTCAATAATCTCACTCTGACGGTGAAGAGCAAAGACACTCCTATAGGCAGTTCTGCGTTCCAACTCGTTCCCGGGACCGTAACCATTTATGGCGAGGCCGGTGGCAGCGTTGAAAGCAACGCGTCAAGCTATGGCTACACATTTGCGACTGCAGTGCAGAACTTCACCTTCGATGCCAACGGAGGCTCGGGTCCTGCCATGGCGCCCATGAGCGTGACATTCGACGGTTCGGACAAGGGCAGTTTCCCCGCATGCACCTTCACCAACAGCGGCAAGGTCTTTACCGGCTGGAACACTAAGGCTGACGGAAACGGCGCATATGTTGAAAACTGCGCTCCGGTACAGATCGTTGCTGCAAACGGCAATGTCACTCTTTACGCCCAGTGGGCGGATCCTTCTCTGACTGTTGCCGGAACTCTTATCACTGACAGCAACAAGGACGACGTCTTCGGCGACGGCAGCGTCAAGTTCAGCGGATCGACCCTTACCCTCAACGGCTTCGCCGCAGCGGGATTCAGCGGAGATCCGGTCATCGACGTCTGCATGGACGACCTGACGATAAAGCTGGAAGGCAATAACGCCATCATCTGCGACCAGGCGGATTACGGCATCTACAGTACAAACGGCATCACCTTTACCGGTAGCGGCCGCCTGGCAATCAACGGAGGAAAAGACGCCATCCACGCAGGAAGCCTTACAGCGTCAGGCAGTTTCACCGGCACTCTTGTGCTTCAGGGCGGCAATACAGCTTATCCTACTGCAGGACTTGCGGCGAACACCGTAAATATCCAGGGCGGAACAGTGCTTGCTACAGGCGGCTTCTCCAGCGATCACACCTACGGAGTAAAGGGCGATGTTACCGTATCCGGCGGCGTGCTCTATGCCCAGGGCGGTATCATGCTCAATATGAACGGCAGTTCTTACGGTATCTACGGCAACGCTTCGGTAAGCGGCGGAGCGCTGATCGCCAGAGCCGGTCTGATACAGCCCAAGGGGACAAGCTATGCGGACGACAAGTACGCAGACGCAGGCCGCAGGGCTATAACCGGGACCCTTACCACGGGCGGCGGAGCGGCTGTGGCGGGAAAAGTCGGCTACAGCACCGTCAACGACAAGAGTTCCTATTCCGATTCCATCCCCGATTCCGATGCTACGGGCATCTTCGTCGCCGGCAGCAGTTATTCCTCTGTTGACGACCTGCCAGCTTCCATCACCGGAGATATCTACAATGTAAAGACCGCATTAGACACCTATTTCACAGCCGCGCCCACAGAGATCAGCATCGCGGACGGAAAGACCGCGCTGTTCGTAAACCTTGTGGAGAACGGCGAGAACAACAGCAATAGCATTTGCGGAATGTCGCTGACGGGAAGTTCGCTCAGCATATCCGGAGGCGGCAAGCTGATCGGCATCGGCGGAACCGCCGCAAGCTACAGCTATTGCTACGGCATCTCCATCAATTCAGGACTTACAGTGAGCGATACGGATATCATCGCCGTGGCAGGCCCCTCCAAGTACTCCAATTACGGTATGTATATAGGCGGGACGCTCACTATTCCCTCCGGCAGCGTAACGGGTATGAGCGGGCAGACTTTCTACGATTATGCCTCCTA
>JAEEPD010000081.1 GCA_016284575.1 Bacillota bacterium
CACCAGAGACAGCAGTCTTGAGGTATATAAGAGTATGAGGCCGCAGGCCGGAGGCGATGACGCGGCTGCCAGGGCTGAACTCGATGAGGCTGTGGCCCTGGGGCGCAGCGAATTCGAGGGCTTTCTTTCAGAGACCTGGGAGGCCTTCAGGGCGGCTCACCCTGACGAGGGCCTCTGCGGCTCCTACTTCGATCTTATGACAGAGGTGAGGGAGACCCCGGAGAACGCGGAAAACAGCCTGCGGGATTTCCTTGCAAGAAGCAGGAGCTTTATGTAGCGGGCTGCAGGAGCTTCGGTCTTGCCCTGCTTCTGACCGGCGCGTCTGCAGACTTCGGCCTGGCCATTTAATTAATCTGTGACCCTTTTGGAAAAGCTCCGTCATTACTGGTGAACGGGGCTTTGCTTTTGTTCGAAAGGGGAAAATATATGTTAAAGAGAAACTTGGGAAAAATGAGTTTACTGCTGGCTCTTGTGCTGCTTCTTGGCGGCCTTTCGGGCTGCGCAAAGGAAGCCGCAGGTTCTGACAGCGGCAATTCTGAAGCAAAGGAGAGCTTGCAGACTGAGACCGGCACTGAAAAAGCTGCAGAGGCTGAAGGGGGCGGCGCAGAAGGCGCAGCAGAAGCCTCCGTGGACAATAAGACAGCTGAAAACTCCGGAGACAGCACTCCGGAGGAAAGCGTGACTGGAGGAGCAATGGGAGGAATGATTGGCGGGGTGATGATACCCAATCCCTGGACCGACGGCGCAGATAAAGCCGAGGCCGAAAAGCTGGCAGGCTTTAGGATCAACACAGCTTTGGAGCTGGTGGAGGGCGCAAAATCCGTTGTTTACAGGGTCATGAACGCCTCGGCGGAAAGCATCGAGGACAGGCTGATAGAGGTCATTTATTATGACGATGCGGAAAACGAGATCCTCCGCATCCGGAAGGCTCGGACCTACAGCAAGGATATCTCGGGGGATTACAACAGCTATACGGTTGCAACTATTGCAGATTACAGCTGGGGGAGCATAGAGGCCAGCGGTACGGCGCAGGACAGCTACAAAAAGGCCACCTGGCAGACCATAGAGGAGGGTGCCTGGAACAGCTACTCTCTTACCATCGAGGGCGATGGCTGGGCCCTGAGTAAGATAGAAAAGCTGGTGCTGGACATCATAAACGACGTTATAAGCAAGGACCTGTCTCCTGTGCCCAAGGAATATGCCAGAGACCCGTCGAAGGCAACAGTACAGCCCTTCCCGGTCGGGGCAAAGGTTCCGGGAGTCGAGGGCGAAGCGGCCAGCGGCAGCGCCATAGGTTCTCTGCCTGAGGCTGGTGCGGAAGCGCCCTGGGCTATCTGCGACGGGGTCCCGAAGACCGGCCAGGAGTATTCGCCGAGGACGCTGTTAATTTCTGTGACGGAGAAGTTCAGCGAGGCTGAGCTTAAGGAATTCTGCGAAAAATACGGCCTTTCCGTGACCTACGATTACAACAGCTTCAATATGTACGCCATGAGCCTGGCTGAAGACCACAGCGTAGAAGAGCTGAGGGAACTGGCCGCAAGGATCGAGGCTGAAAACGAGAAGGTCACCGGCTGCGAGCTGGATGCCATCACCCGCCTGACAGACCCGGTAAAGCCCGAAACGAGCGCCTTTTAGCGTGACAAACAGAACCGTCCCCAATGTCACATATCACTTCATTAAAAAAGCTTTCAGATTTCTGCAGTGCAGAGCTGAAAGCTTATTTCATTGCCTTTTCCACATCCTTTATGAACTGGTCCCAGGCTTCCTGGTTTTTGGCGTAATACATGGGGCAGAGCTTGCCGGTGACATCGTAGTGGCGTATCACATCTGAGGCCTTCAGGCCGGAGTTTCTGCAGAGCCAGGCGCAGAGCTTGACAGTTGAATCGTAGGACTCCTGTGTGAATTTTCCGCCGCTGTCCGGGTGGCAGACCTCGATGGATATGGTGTCCTTGTTGCGGTGATTGCTGGCAACCGAGCGCTCATCAAGGGGCAGGCACTGGATGACTTCGCCCTCAAGGCCTATTACAAAGTGGGAGCAGACCTGGGTATCAGGCTTTGCGAAGTAATCGTGATTGTTCTGGGCCGTTGTGCCCGGGTTCCCCACGTAATGGACCACGATGCTGTTTACGGCTTCCAGCTTGCTTCCGCTGCGGGCCCTGCCGATGTCAAGAAGCTGTACATCCACATAATCCGGGCATTCCAGGCTCTTAAGGTTTATCTCCTTGCCAAGAAATGCAATGCCGCGGCCTCCGGAAGCGATCATCAGCCCCCGGTACAGCAGGAAAGCAAGAGCGGCAAAAACCATCAGCCGGAAGAAGCTTCTGCTTCTCCGCTTTCTTTTCCTGCGTTTTTTTCTCCTGCTCTGTTCTTGCTCCCTTTTTATCCTGAAGGCTTCTGCCTGCAACTGAACAAACTGTGTTTACAATTATAACAGGACTTCTGCAATGCATTTATTAAGATTCATTGAAGTTTTCCGAATGCCGTACGGAGCTTTCAGGATGAGGCCTGTTTAAGGGGCGAGAGCCGTTTAAGATTCTTGACAAAAGGAGGGCTTTAAAATATAATAACATATGTTATAGTAT
>JAEEPD010000014.1 GCA_016284575.1 Bacillota bacterium
TAAAACCTCCAGCGTCAAGAGTTATCAATTATCCTATATAAGGATAACTCATTTGGCGTTATCCGTCAAGACGCCGTTGATCACGATAAAGCAGCCCCTGCTATTTCGCTGCCTTTGCGCTGTTTCCTGTGTATAGCTGGTAGTAGCGGCCCTGCTGAGCTATGAGGTCGTCGTGATCGCCCCGCTCTATTATGCGGCCGCTCTCAAGAACCATTATGGCGTTGGCGTTCTGCACCGTGGAGAGCCTGTGGGCTATCACGAAGGTGGTCCTGCCGTGCATCAGGGAATCCATGCCCTGCTGGATCAGCGCCTCAGTACGGGTATCCACGGAGCTGGTGGCCTCATCAAGTATCATCACCGGGGGATCGGCAGCTGCGCATCTTGCGATAGACAGCAGCTGGCACTGCCCCTGGGACAGCTGGCTTCCGGTGCCGCTTATTACGGTGTCGTAGCCCTCAGGCAGCAGCCCTATGAAGCTGTCCGCATTGGCCAGCTTTGCCGCGGCCCGGACCTCCTCGTCAGTTATATCAGCCCTGCCGTAGCGTATGTTGTCCGCGATGGTTCCGGTAAACAGATTCACATCCTGCAGCACTATGCCAAGGGAAAGCCTCAGGTCGTACTTTTTTATCCGCATGATGTCCAGACCGTCGTAGCTGATCTGCCCCTTCTGAATGTCGTAGAAGCGGGTGATCAGGTTAGTGATGGTGGTCTTTCCTGCGCCGGTGGAGCCCACGAAGGCTATCTTCTGGCCCGGCTTTGCGTAGAGATTTATATCGTAAAGGATCTGCTTTTCGGGGGTGTAGCTGAAATCCACATCGTGGAGCCGCACGTCGCCCCGCAGCTCCTGAAGGTAATAGCCATCCTTCTTCTGGATGTAATCCCTGGCCTTTTCCTCGATGACCGCATCCACGTCCCCTTCGGGGATCTTCCAGGCCCAGTGGCCGGTGCGGACAGGGCTCTCGGTAAGGGTACCATCCTCAGCCTTATTCACGAATACCATGGTTATGGTCCCCTCGTCCAGCTCCGGAGCCTCGTCCATGACCTTGAAGACTCTGGTGGCTCCTGCAAGGGCCATTACCACGGAGTTGATCTGCTGGGAGATCTGGCTCACGGGCTGGCTGAAGTTGCGGGAGAGGGTCAGGAAGGACACGATGGAGCCCAGGGTCAGGTGGCCGATGCCGTTGATGGCCATCCAGCCGCCGATGACGGCAACTATGACGTACTGCACGTTGGACAGGTTCATCATTATGGGACCCAGCACCATGGCGTAGGAATTGGCCTTGGTGGTCTTCTGGCGGAGGTCGCTGTTAAGATAATTGAACTCCTCCATGGCCTCGTCCTCGTGGCAGAAGACCTTGACCACCTTCTGGCCGTTCATCATCTCCTCGATGAAGGCGTTGACCTCGCCCAGGGCGCTCTGCCTTGCCTTGAAGAACAGGGCGCTGCGGCCGCCGATGGTTATGGTTATGAAATAGATGCCCACAACGCAGATCAGCACCACGATGGTAAGTCTCCAGGAGAGGCGCACCATGGCCGTGAACACTGAAACTATGGTCACCAGAGAGCTCAGCACCTGAGGCAGGCTCTGGGATATGACCTGACGCATGGAGTCGGTGTCGTTGGTGAAGCGGGACATCACATCGCCGTAGGGATGGGTGTCGAAATAGCTTATGGGCAGGGTCTGCAGGTGGTTGAAGAGGTCCGTTCTGATCTCGCGGATGACGCCCTGGGACACCACCCTCATGAACATGCTTCTGGAGAAGCTGGCCACAACTGCTATGGCGTAAAGGCCCGCCATGGTGAGTATGGCCTTCTTAAGCCCGGAGTAGTCCGGGGTGCCCATAAGAAGCAGGGGCTTGATGTTGTCGTCTATGAGGGTCTTAAGGAACAGGGATGCCCTGACGCTTATAAGGGCCACCACCACCATGCATACCAGCGCCAGTACAAAATAGGGCAGGTAGCCGTGGCCTATGTAGGCGAATAGCCTCTTAAGGGTGGGCACCGTGTCCGCCTGAAGCTTTACCCTTCCGCCGGTGGCTCCGGGGCCTCTTCTGGGACCGCCCTGCATCAGCTTGGCGGGATTTGCCCTGGAATGGGACTTTGCGTCCTTTGGGTGGGCGACTCTGTAGGGCACGCCCTGAGAAGCCTTGTTTGCGCTTTCTTTAGTTTGGCTCATCAAAGTCACCTCCCTTCGTCTGAGATTCATATACCTCTCTGTAGATCTCGTTGCTTTCCCGCAGCTCCTCGTGGGTGCCCACTCCGTCGATGCGGCCTCCGTCTATGACCACTATGCGGTCCGCGTCCTTAACGGAGCTGATGCGCTGGGCGATAATGATCTTGGTGATGTCCGGCAGCTCCTCAGCGAAGGCCTGGCGGATCAGGGATTCGGTGTGGGTATCCACAGCCGAGGTGGAGTCGTCCAGGATCAGTATCTTCGGATGACCTATCAGCGCCCTTGCTATGCACAGGCGCTGCCTCTGGCCTCCGGAGAAGTTGGAGCCGCCCTGCTCCACCCAGTGCTCAAGGCCATCCTCATAGGTCCTGACAAAGTCCGCCTGAGCCCAGTCCAGAGCCTTCCACATCTGTTCTTCGGTGGCATCCGGATTGCCCCACATGAGGTTCTCCGCTATGGTCCCGCTGAAGAGTATGTTCTTCTGAAGCACCATGGCCACCTGGGTGCGGAGAGCCGTCAGGTCCATATCCTTAACGTTGACGCCGCCCACATAGACCGCGCCATCGTTCACATCGTAGAGCCTTGGTATAAGCTGCACCAGAGAGGTCTTGCCGCTGCCCGTGCCGCCTATTATGCCTATGGTCTCCCCGGAATGGATGTCCAGGTTTATATCGTTTAAGCAGTTTCTGCTCTCGCCGTAGGCAAAGCCCGCGCTTTCAAAGCGTATGGAGCCGTCCTTTACCTCCATGACCGGGTTCTCTGTATCCTTGATGTCCGGCTCCTCATTCAGCACCTCGAAGATGCGGTTCGCAGCTGCCGCGGACATGGTCATCATCATCATTATGCCTGCCAGCATCATCATGCTGCCAAGGACCTGCATAACGTAGTTCAGGAAGGTGGTGAGAAGACCCGTGGTGAGCACATTCTGCACCACCAGCTTTGCGCCGAACCAGGACACCAGCAGGGTGCAGGTGTACATGATTATCATCATGCCCGGCTCGCTGAAGGCCATGATGGTCTCCGCCTTAAGGCTGGTCCTGTAGACATCGTCTGCCACATCCTTGAACTTGCTCCGCTCGTGGTCCTCGCGGACGAAGGCCTTCACCACGCGGATGGCGGAGACGTTCTCCTGCACCGAGGCGTTCAGGTCGTCATAGCGCTCAAAGACCACCGAGAAGCGCTTCGTGGCCATCCGGACGATGATGCTCAGGCACACGGACAGGAAGACCACCGCCACCAGGAAGATCACGGACATCCGCGGGCTGGTGACAAAGCACATGATCATCGAGAGGATCAGGGTCAGCGGCGCGCGCACCGCGATGCGCAGGATCATCTGGAAGGCGTTCTGCACGTTGCTGACGTCGGTGGTCAGGCGGGTGATCAGACCCGCGGTGGAAAACTTGTCGATGTTGGCGAAGGAGAAGGTCTGGATGTTGTCGTAGATCCCCTTGCGCAGGTTCGCCGCGAAGCCCGCGGAGGCCCGCGCGCCGAAGAGTCCGCCGCCGATGCCGAAGAGCAGGGAGACGAAGGCGCAGGCCAGCATCAGCGCGCCGTAGCGGAGGATCGCGCCGGTGTCCCCCTTCTGCACGCCCTGGTCGATCAGGGAGGCCATGATGTAGGGG
>JAEEPD010000082.1 GCA_016284575.1 Bacillota bacterium
GCGGCGAAGCTGTGTCTGTCGGAGACCAGCGCCTCGCAGCCGAAGCTGCTCTGCCTAATGGTGATGATGTCCGAGGGGTCTATGCTCTGAAGTTCAGCCTTCGGGAAGGCCGCTCTGCCGTAGTTTTCAAGTATTTCGTCCTTGTTGCCCTGAAGGACGATCTGTCCCTTGTGGATGTAGCAGATGTAATCCGCGATCTTCTCCAGGTCTTCCGTTATGTGGCTGGACATAAGTATGGCGTGCTCCTCGTCGGATATGAAGTTCAGAAACTCCTCCAGGATCTCGTCCCTGACCACAGGGTCCAGCCCCGCGGTAGCCTCGTCCAGTATCAGAAGCCTGGGCCTGTGAGCCAGAGCCGCCGCCAGTGAGAGCTTCACCTTCATTCCTCTTGAATAATCCCTTATGAGGCGCTTTGGATTGTCATTCAGCCCGAAGACCTTCAGATAGTGATCGTAGAGGCTTCCGTCCCAGCTCTTATAGCTGCCCGCCATGATCCTTCCCATGGCGATCTGATCCAGTATGGGCGGGAAAAGGCATTCATCGAATACTATGCCTATGTCCTCCTTGACTCTGGTCTCGTCCTTTATGTGGTCCAGGCCGAAGATGCTTATGCTGCCCGCATCCGGCTTAAGAAGGTTGAGTATGAGCCTCATGGTGGTGGTCTTGCCCGCGCCGTTTTCCCCTATCAGGCCCAGTATGGAGCCGCCGGGTATGGCCAGGTCTATGGGCCCCAGCTGAAAGCCCTCGAAGCTTTTTCTTATTCCTTTGAGTTCCAGGATATTTTCCATGTTATACCCCCTGATCCTCGAGTATCAGATCCAGCATCTCGTGAAGCTGTTCAGGGCTTATGCCGCCCTTTGCAGCCTCCTCCACGGCTCTCTGCAGAGCCTCCTCCACCTTCTTAAGCTGGGCCTCCATAAGAAGCTCCTTGTTCTGTGCTGCCACGAAGCAGCCCTTTCCCGGGACGGTCTCTATAAAGCCCTCCCGCTCCAGCTCCTCGTAGGCCCTTTTGGTGGTGATGACGGAGATCCGAAGCTCCTTTGCCAGCAGCCTCATAGAGGGAAGGGCATCCCCCGCCGACAGGCTGCCTCCGATTATCTGATCCCTGATCTGCTCGCCTATCTGCTCGTAGATAGGCTTGTCGCTCGAATTGCTTATAATAATATTCATTATGGCTCCAATTGGAAATACTGTATATATACTCTATACACAGTATACACGATATACACGGACTGTCAATACTGTTTTGTCATTTTTCAGAAACATTTTGACGCTTGCGCTGTGCCGCGCCGTCAAGATATAATTAATCAGCTTATTTCATCATTACAAGAAGGGACAAAATGCCTGGACAGAAAAATACATCGTATATAGACGCCAGCCCCCTGGCACCGGAAGGAATGAAGACCATCTTCGCGGACAGGACGAACGCTGACGAAACATTCTACATCAACGACGAGATCTACTGTGAAAGGGACGGCCGTAAGATGACGCTTCAGCTGATACTTCCCTGGCCTTCTCCGGAGATTCTGTCCATGATAAACGTGCGCAACGGCAAGGCGGCCATGCCCATCCCGCAGCCCACGCCCAACCCCATGCGCCCCTGCATAGTCTACATCCAGGGCTCAGCCTTCGCAAAGCAGGACGTCTATAAATTCGTACCCATGCTGGGCTGGTATGCCAGAAGAGGCTACGTGGTGGCTTCCGTCGAATACAGAGAGATACCGAATGATCTCTGGCCGGCACAGATACAGGACGTGAAGACCGCCATACGCTATCTGAAGTCCAAGGCTAATCTTTACGGCATAGATAAAAACAGAGTGGCCGTGATGGGCTGCTCCTCCGGAGGCATGATGGCCCAGATGGCAGCAGCCACGCTCTGGACTGACAAGTTCGACGACGGACTCTATCCGGAGGAAAACTGCATTGTCAAGGCCTGCGTTTCTCTCTACGGACCCTGCGATTTTGCGGCGATAAACGAAGCGCCAAGGAATAAGATGTTCAAGGATGTGGCATCCGCCGTATCTCCGGAGGGCATCATACTCGGAGGCGTAGATCTGGACGAGCACCCCGAAGCCGCGGACACCCTCAGCCCCATCAAATACATAAGCGCTGAGCACGACTATCCGCCATTCCTGCTGATGCACGGAGACGAGGACGGCATGATACCCTTCGAGCAGAGCGTCCGCATGTACGAAAAGCTCAGGTCCTGCGGAAAGAGCGTCGAGCTCTACAAGGTCTGCGGCGCAGGCCACGGCATCTACTTCTATACGGACGAACTGAAGGAGATAATACTGAAGTTCCTGAGGGCGTACGTATAAAGCAGAACAGTCACCGGACAAAAAGAGCGAGCCGGCTTATCGGCTCGCTTTTCTATTGCGATTTGACAGAAGCTTTTCGCGTGCTTTGCGTTCCTGCTATCTGTGCTTTTCCTCCAGCATGTTCATCTTCATTTCGTAGTAAGCGGGACTCATGTCCATGTAGTGCTCGTGGGGGTTCTGGAAGCGCTGCTCCTCCTCCCAGATCTCATGAGCCATCTGGTATTTTACGCGGTCTGCGATGGTCTTGAGCTCCTCTGTATTATAGAGCCTACGGCCATCCTTTATGACCTGCTGCTGCAGCTTCTTTGCGGTGCAGTCCTCAAGGTACATGAGCTTCCAGGGCCTGATGGGATCTATGAACCTGTAGGGCTTGGAAAGATCCAGCTCCTCCCCTGCCTTGCAGATAAGGTCGGCCACGGCTCTTCCGGACTTGCTGTAGATCCTGTAAACATCCTTGAGCCCCGGATTTGTGGTCTTTTCCACAGCGTCTGAGATCTTGATCCTGGGCTCCCATTCGCCGTTTTTATTTACAGCGCAGAGCTTGTACACACCGCCGAACACAGGCTCGGACTTGGCAGTGATCATGCGCTCACCCACGCCGAAGGCATTGACTTCGCCGCCCTGAGCCAGTATTGACATGATAGTATACTCGTCAAGGCTGTTGGAGATGATGATCTTTGCGTCGGTAAAGCCTTCCTCATCCAGCATTCTGCGGGCCTTCTTGGTCAGATAAGCCAGGTCTCCGCTGTCGATTCTGATGCCATAATTCTTTGACTTGATACCGGCGTCCCTCATCTCCTTGAACACCTTTATGGCGTTGGGCATGCCCTGATCGATCACATCGTAGGTGTCCACCAGCAGTATGCAGTTGTCGGGATACTGCTTTGCGAAGCGGCGGAAGGCATCCAGCTCATCGTCGAAGAGCATTACCCAGCTGTGGGCCATGGTGCCGCTCACGGGTACACCGAAGCGCTGTCCCGCCAGCACGGTGGCAGTTCCCGCCACGCCGCCTATCATGCAGGCTCTGGCGCCGTAGACTGCAGCATCGTTGCCGTGGGCACGCCTTGCGCCGAAGTCGGACACGGCTCTTCCTGCGGCAGCTCTTACTATGCGCTGGGCCTTGGTTGCAATAAGGCTCTGGTGATTGAACTGAGCCAGTATCTCGGTCTCGAGGATCTGAGCCTCCACTATGTCGGCGCATACGGTTATGACCGGCTCATTGGGATATATTACGCTGCCCTCGGGGAAGGCGTAGACGTCCCCGTGGAAGCGGAAGTTGTAAAGATAGTTCAGGAATCTTTCGTCGAACTGGTTCAGGCTGCGGAGATAATCCACATCGTTCTTGTCGAAGTGGATGTTTGAAATGTAATCCACAATCTGCTCAAGGCCTGCAAATATGGAAAAGCCGCCGCCGTCGGGGTTCCTTCTGAAGAACACATCGAAGGCCACCCTGGTGCCCCGAAGCTCCTCGTCGAGAAAATATCCGTTGGCCATGGTCAGCTCGTAAAGGTCCATCACCATAGCGGGATTGTTTGCAATTTTATTCATCAGATTTCCCTTCTTTCTGTTACTTTCGGAGAAATTCGCGCTTTATATCAGGCGTTTTCTATTTCGATCTGGCAGCTTCTCATGGTCTCAAGGGCCGCCAGATGCTTTTCAGGGGTGACTCCCGCGCAGCAGGCTGCATCCACCTTCATGTCCGCCTCCGGGAACGCAGCCTTAAGAATAAGAGCGTTGGAGACCACGCAGATGTCCGTGCATAGACCTATGAGCTCTATCTCATAGCCTGCGCCGTCAGCCATGTCCTCGAAGACATTTTCTATGAGGCCGGGGAGCTCTGTGCTGCCAAAGCTGGGCTTGGTGACCACTATGCAGCCCTCAAGAGCCTTTGCGATGGCTGGATCCAGCTGCCAGCCCTCGCTGCCCTCAAGACAGTGCTCCACAGGAAGGAAGCGCCCCTCTCTGGTAGAAAGGTAGTCGGCCTGATGGGTATCCATGGTGGCTATCACAATGTCTTTTGCCGCCTTCGCCGCCTCTATTTTAGCCGCCGCAGCCTTTACTATGGCCTGAGCCTCCGGAGTACCGAGGCTTCCGTCGATGAAGTCCTTTTGCAGATCAACTGCAACCAGTATCTTTTTATTCATTTCCACCTCCCGGCCGGAAATCAAAAGCCCGGCCGCTTTTGTAATATTGTAGTACAGAAATAATGGCCGGGCAAGAATAGTTATTTTTTATACAATTCGATAGAGAAATAGAAATTATATGACAATCAATATCCTAAATGCAGCTGAAGCGGAAGACCGTCCGGCTCTCCCAGGTATCCCCTGCCTTAA
>JAEEPD010000083.1 GCA_016284575.1 Bacillota bacterium
TCTCTTTGCATACTGTACGGGGATCTTTCTGGTACCCTCGGATACCATGATGATTCCGATAATTACAGCCAGTGCAAATACCAGGAAGAGGACTACGGAGATGATGGAGATGGTTCCATCGATCATGCCTCTGATGGTTCTGGAGATGCTGGTGGGGATCCTGGAAACGATACCTGCGAAGATGATCAGGGAGATACCATTGCCCAGTCCGTTGTCATTGATCTTCTCGCCCAGCCACATCAGGAATGCAGTACCTGCAACCAGGGTCAGTACGATGACGATCTTGGAAAGGATGCCGTCATCCACAAGAACGCCTCTGAACAGACCGAAGGTATATCCGATGGCCTGGATCAGAGCAAGCACTACAGTCAGATATCTGGTGTAGGCTGCCATCTTGCGTCTGCCTTCCTCACCCTGCTTGGAGAGCTCTTCCAGAGCCGGAATGGCTACTGCAAGGAGCTGCAGAATCAGGGATGCGGTGATGTAGGGAGAGATGCTCAGCGCGAAAATGGTGAAGTTGCTGAAGGAACCGCCCGAAAAGAGGTCGAAGAGGCCAAAGAGTCCGGACTCGTTGGAGTCGAACATCTGAGCCAGCAGAGCTCTGTTGATACCGGGTACGGGGATGTTGGATCCCAGTCTGAAGACGATCATCATCACAAGGGTGTAGATCATCTTAGGGCGCATCTCAGGTATTTTCCAGGCCTGTCTGATGGTCTTGAGTATACCCATTCTAGACTACCTCTGCCTTTCCTCCTGCGGCAACGATCTTGTCGATTGCGCTGTCGCTGAACTTCTGAGCCTGAACAGTCAGAGCCTTCTTCAGTTCTCCGCCGCCAAGGATCTTGATTCCGTCCTTAGCCTGCTTTGCAAGTCCGGCTTCCATGATCATCTCAGGTGTTACAGTGCTGCCATCCTCGAAGATATTGAGTTTTTCTACATTTACTGCTACATAATCAGTGCTGAAGATGTTGGTGAAGCCCCTCTTGGGGATTCTTCTGTAGAGAGGCATCTGGCCGCCTTCAAATCCGAGACGAACGCCGCCGCCGGATCTGGAGTTCTGACCATTCATACCACGGCCGGCTGTGGTGCCGTTGCCGGTACCCTGACCTCTGCCCTTTCTCTTTGCTTTGAAGGTGGAACCTTCCGGCTTCTTTAATTCATGAAGTTTCATCTAGTTGCCTCCTTCTTACTGCTCTTCAACCTTTAACAGGTGGGAAACCTTATTGATGGCACCTCTGCTCTGGGGGGTATCGGGAAGAACGACGCTGTGGCCGGTCTTCCTGAGGCCGAGAGCTTCAACTACCTTCTTCTGATAAGGAGTAGAACCAATGGTGCTCTTTACAAGTGTAACTTTAAGCATGTCTATCCTCCTATCCTAAGATCTCTTCTCTTGAAAGACCTCTGGCCTGAGCAACACTTTCCAGTGTCTTGAGGCTTCTGAGTCCTTCGATCGTTGCATAAGCTACGTTTCCGGGATTGTTGGAACCAAGGATCTTGGCTCTTACATCCTTAATACCGGCATATTCGAGCACAGTTCTTGCTGCGCCGCCGGCGATAACTCCAGTACCCTGTACAGCGGGCATCAGAAGTACTCTGCCTGCACCGAAGGTACCCTCGATCCTGTGGGGAATGGTGGTGCCCTTCATGGGAACGGTGATCAGGTTCTTCTTAGCGTCTTCTGTTGCCTTTCTTACGGCTTCGGGAATTTCTACGGACTTGCCCAGTCCGAGACCAACGTGTCCGTCATTGTCACCGACTACTACGGTTACGCTGAATCTGGAGTTCTTTCCGCCCTTAACTACCTTGGTTACACGTCTGATGTTGACGATGGATTCCTTCAGGTCAAGTTTGGAGACATCAATTCTGTTCTGCATATCGTTCTCCTCCTAGAAATCAAGGCCTGCAGCTCTTGCGCCGTCAGCCAGCTCTTTTACTCTGCCGTGATACAGGTAGCCGCCTCTGTCGAATGCTACGCACTCGATTCCGGCTTCCTTGGCACGCTTGCCGATGAGCTCGCCCACCAGCTTGGCTGCCTCTTTGTTTCCGCCATAAGCGGCCTGCTCCTTGATCTCCTTGTCGAGAGAGGATGCAGCTGCCAGAGTTCTGCCATTTACGTCGTCAATGATCTGAGCGTAAATGTTCTTAGAGCTTCTGAAAACACAAAGTCTGGGCATCTCAGGAGTTCCGAATATGTCTTTTCTGACTCTTTCGTGTCTTTTAAGACGATTGTCATTTCTGCTTCTGTTAGCCATATCGATTCACTCCTCCTATTACTTACCGGTCTTGCCTTCTTTTCTGCGGATGTGCTCACCGACATAGTGGATACCCTTGCCCTTGTAGGGTTCGGGAGCTCTCCATGCACGGATGATCGCAGCGTAGTTGCCAACCTGTTCCTTGCTTGCGCCCTTTACGACGATGTTGGTCTGGTTGGGAACTTCGGTGGTGATACCTTCAGGATCGACCATTTCCACAGGATGAGAGTAACCGAGCTGCATGATAAGGGTGTTGCCCTTCTTTTCGGCTCTGTAGCCTACGCCGGTCATTTCCAGCTTCTTCTCATAGCCTTCGGTTACGCCGTGAACCATATTGTTTACCAGGCTTCTTGCCAGGCCGTGCTGCATGTTAGCTTCGCGGCTGTCATTAGCCGGTGTGAGTTTGATCTCGCCGCCATTCTGCTCGATCTTGATTACGGGACTGATCTGCGCGCTCAGGGTACCCTTGGGTCCCTTTACGGTAACAAGGTTCTTGTCACTTATGGTGACTTCTACTCCGGCAGGAACAGTCACAGGCAGTTTTCCTATTCTGGACATTTGTTTCTCCTTTCCTTATTACCAAACGTAGCAGATAACTTCTCCGCCAACTCCCAGCTTCCTTGCTTCCTTATCAGTGATAAGTCCGCTGGAGGTGGAGATGATGGCGATTCCGAGACCGCCAAGCACTCTGGGAACTTCGTCAGCCTTTACATAGACCTTCATTCCGGGCTTGGGGATTCTCTTGATTCCGGTGATTACGCGGGACTTGCCTTCGCCGTACTTCATCTGTACTTTGATGCTGCCCTGTACGCCTTCTTCGACTACTTCGTAGCCTCTGATGTATCCTTCTTTGGTAAGGATCTCTGCGATGTTCTTCTTGATTTTGGAAGCAGGGATCTCTACGAACTCATGTCCGGCTACATTGGCATTTCTGATTCTTGTGAGCATATCTGCTACAGGATCTGTCATTGTCATTGTTGTTTCCTCCTTCCTTTTTTACCAGCTGGCCTTCTTTACTCCGGGGATCTCACCCTTGTAAGCCAGCTCTCTGAAGCATATACGGCAGATACCGTACTTTCTTAAATAAGCATGAGGTCTTCCGCAGATCTTGCATCTGGTGTAGGCCTGAGTGGAGTACTTGGGTTTCCTCTGCTGCTTAACCTTGAGAGATGTCTTTGCCATAACTGCCTCCTACTTTTCGAACGGCATTCCGAGCATGGCCAGGAGAGCCTGGGCTTCTTCGTCAGTCTTAGCCGTTGTGGTGAATACGATATCCATGCCTCTGACCTTTTCAACCTGATCGTATACGATCTCGGGGAAGATCAGCTGTTCCTTAACGCCCATGGCATAGTTGCCGCGTCCGTCGAAGGAGTTCTTGCTTACGCCCTTGAAGTCTCTTACTCTGGGAAGAGCAATGTTGAAGAACTTGTCAGCGAATTCGTACATTCTGTCGCCGCGGAGGGTAACCTTGCAGCCAACAGTCATGCCGCTTCTGATCTTGAAGTTCGCGATGGACTTTCTGGACTTGGTCAGTACGGGAGCCTGGCCTGCGATGGTGGCCATTTCCTTAACTGCTGCTTCGATAAGCTTGGGGTTGTCCTTTACATCGCCAAGGCCCATGTTCAGGGTGATCTTTTCGAGCTTGGGAACTTCCATTACGTTCTTATACTGAAACTTTTCCTTCAGTGCGGGGAAAACTTCAGCATTGTATTTTTCTTTCATTCTTGCTGCCATTTTGAGTTCTCCTCTCACTAGTCAATAACTGCGCCGGTCTTCTTGGCGACTCTCTTCTTCTTGCCGTTCTCGACAACGTATCCGATCCTGGAAGCCTGCTTGGCCTTGGTGTCGTAGTACATTACGTTGGAAGCATCGATGGGGCCTTCGATCTTGACGATCTCGGCGGGCTGCTGATTCTGAGCCTTCTTGTGATGGGTCTGAATGTTTACGCCCTCTACGATGACGGTGTTGTTCTTGGGGTCTGCCTTGATGACCTTGCCGATCTTGCCGGCGTCTTTTCCGGTAATTACCTGGACGGTGTCATTCTTTTTGATCTTCATTATATATGCCCCTCCTACAGTACTTCCGGTGCGAGGGAGACGATCTTCATGAATCCTCTGTCGCGGAGTTCTCTTGCGACCGGTCCGAAGATACGGGTTCCTACGGGAGTCTTGTCGTCTCTGATGATAACTGCTGCGTTCTGATCGAACTTAACGTAGCTTCCATCGACTCTTCTGGCTCCGGTGGCGGTCCTTACGATAACAGCCTTGACTACGTCACCCTTCTTAACAACTCCACCGGGAGTCGCGTCTTTTACGGCACATACGATGATGTCGCCGATATTTGCATATTTACGGCCGGTACCGCCGAGAATACGGATGCAGAGGAGTTCCTTTGCTCCGGAATTATCGGCGACCCTCAGTCTTGTTTCGTTCTGAATCATCAGGTGCCTCCTTACTTAGCCTTTTCAACGATTTCCACAAGTCTCCATCTCTTGGTCTTGGAGAGGGGTCTTGTTTCCATGATCCTTACCTTGTCGCCTACCTGGCACTCGTTGTTTTCATCGTGTGCCACGTACTTCTTGGTGATCTTTGTGGACTTTCCATAGAGAGCGTGACGACGGGATTCTTCGATTGTTACAACGATGGACTTGTCCATCTTATCGCTGGTAACGATACCTGCAACAACTCTTCTTGCTTTTCTTTCTGCCATTGCCTACGTCCTCCTTTCCTACTCTCTGGCTGCCTTGAGCTCGTTCTCTCTCATGACAGTCTTGATTCTTGCGATCTCTCTCTTAACTTCCTTCATCTTCAGAGGATTGTCCAGCTGACCGGTAACGTGCTGGAAACGGAGGTTAAAGAGTTCTTTTCTGAGCTTGCTCTCCTCGTTGGCGAGTTCAGCCTGGCTCATATTTCTCATCTTATCGATTTTCATTGTGACTAGGCCTCCTTCTTAACGAACTTGCACTTGATGGGGAGCTTGTGGGATGCGAGGCGGGCGGCTTCTCTTGCAACTTCTTCTGCAACGCCGTCGATCTCGAACATCACTCTGCCCGGCTTAACTACTGCTACCCAGTACTCAGGAGCACCCTTACCGGAACCCATACGTACTTCAGCAGGCTTCTTGGTTACTGACTTGTGGGGGAAGATCTTGATGTAGACCTTTCCGCCTCTCTTCATGTATCTGTTGATGGCGATACGGGCAGCCTCTATCTGGTTGGCAGTGATCCAGCCGCATTCCTGAGCAACAAGGCCGTAGGAACCGTAAGTAACAGTATTACCTTTGGTGGCGATGCCCTTCATTCTGCCTCTGTGAAGTCTTCTGTACTTCACACGCTTTGGCATTAACATGGCTTACTCCTCCTTTATTCTTCTGCAGGAGCTTCTGTTGCTTCTGCGGGTGCTTCAGCTTCCTGAACGGGAGCGGCCTTTACAGGACGACGACGGAAGTTCTCAGCCTTCTTGATCTCGTTTCTGTCCTCGCGGGGTCTGCGCTCGGTTCTTGCTTCTCTGCGGCCTTCGCGGCGCTCTCTTCTGTCGCCCTTCTGGCCTCTTCTTTCCTTTCTTTCGGGCTCGGCAGGGATCGCGGGGATCAGGTCCTTATCCAGGACTTCACCGTTGTTGACCCAAACCTTTACGCCGATCCTTCCGTACTGGGTATCAGCTTCGGCAAAGCCGTAGTCGATATTGGCGCGGATGGTGTGAAGAGGAACATTTCCTTCTGCATACTTTTCGCTTCTTGCGATTTCAGCACCGCCTACACGGCCGGAGATGACGACCTTAACGCCCTTGGCGCCGGCCTTCATTGCTCTCTGCAGGGCCTGCTTCATGGCTCTTCTGAAGGAAACTCTTCTCTCCAGAGACTGAGCAATGTTCTCAGCTGTCAGCTGGGCATCCTGATCGGGCTTTCTGAGCTCGACGATGTTGAGGAATACCTGCTTGCCTGTCTTCTTTTCGAGTTCGCTCTTGAGCTTGTCGATGCCGTCTCCGCCTCTGCCGATGCCCATACCGGGCTTAGCGGTGAGGACGTTGACTCTGATCTGATTTGCAGCAGCTCTTTCGATAACTACCTTGGAGATGCCTGCTTCATAGAGCTTCTTCTTTACATATGTTCTGACTTCGTTGTCCTCTACAAGGTAATCAGCGAAGTTCTTCTTGTTGGCGTACCACTTGGAATCCCAGTCCTGGATGACGCCTACTCTGAGTCCATGAGGACTTACTTTCTGTCCCATAATAACCTCCTGGATTACCTTTCACTAAGGGTTACACTGATGTGGCTGCTTCTCTTGAGGATCTTTCCTGCTCTGCCCTGAGCTCCTGCTCTCCAGCGCTTCATTGTGGGGCCCTGGTTTACGAGGATCTCGGAAACGTACAGATTATCAGGATCGAGCTCGAAGTTGTTCTCTGCGTTTGCTGCTGCAGACTGAACTACCTTCTCAACCAGCTCAGCGCTCTTTCCGGGAGTGAACTTGAGGATGGTCAGAGCCTCGTTCAGGCTCTTGCCTCTTACAAGATCTGCTACAGGAGCGAGCTTGGTCGGAGACATTCTCAGATATTTAGCAACTGCTTTTGCTTCCATTGTTTATCTCCTTCCTACTTAACCTTGGAGGAATTGGCGTGGCCCCTGAAGGTTCTGGTGGGAGCAAACTCGCCGAGCTTGTGGCCAACCATATCTTCTGTTACGTATACGGGGATGTGCTTTCTTCCGTCGTGTACTGCGATTGTGTGTCCGATCATCTGCGGGAAAATGGTGGACGATCTGGACCAGGTCTTGATGACTTTCTTCTCGTTGGCGGCGTTCATAGCGTCGATAGCCTTAAGCAGCTTTTCGTTTACGAACGGGCCTTTCTTTAATGATCTGCTCATTTGATTCTATCCTCCACTCACTACTTCTGGTTTCTGGACTTGACGATAAACTGTGTGCTTGCCTTCTTCTTGTTTCTGGTCTTGTAACCGAGAGCAGGCTTGCCCCAGGGAGTAACAGGACCGGGACGTCCAACGGGAGCCTTGCCTTCGCCGCCGCCATGGGGATGGTCGTTGGGGTTCATAACAGAACCGCGGACGGTGGGTCTGATTCCCATATGTCTCTTTCTTCCTGCTTTGCCCAGATTGATCAGCTCGTGGTCGATGTTGCCGACTTCGCCGATGGTAGCTCTGCAGTTCATGCGGATCTTGCGAACTTCGCCGGACGGCAGTCTTACCTGTGCGTACTGATCTTCCTTAGCCATCAGCTGAGCGCCGTTGCCTGCTGCTCTGCACAGCTGGCCGCCCTTGCCGGGCTGAAGCTCAACGTTGTGGATGATGGTACCAACGGGGATATTTGCAAGGGGCAGGGTGTTGCCGATCTTGATATCGGAGTTGGGACCGCTGTAGAGAACGTCGCCTACGCTCAGGCCGTTGGGAGCGATGATGTAGCTCTTGGCGCCGTCTGCGTATACCAGCAGTGCGATGTTAGCGCTGCGGTTGGGGTCGTACTCGATGGTCTTTACTGTAGCAGGGATGTCATCCTTGATTCTCTTGAAATCGATGATCCTGTACTTGCGTCTGCTGCCGCCGCCCTGGTGGCGAACGGTGATCATACCGCGGTTGTTTCTTCCTGCGTGCTTCTTAAGAGAAGCGGTCAGGGACTTTTCCGGGGTGGAGCATGTGATCTCTTCGAAGGTGGAAGTTGTCATGCCTCTTCTACCGGGAGATGTCGGTTTATATTTCTTGATTCCCATTGTTTTGGCCTCCTAATTACAGTCCTTCGAAGAACTCGATGGTCTTGCTGGAGGGGGTCACGGTGATGATTGCCTTCTTGTAGGAAGGAGTATATCCCTTGGTGTAGCCCTGTCTCTTGAGCTTGCCGTCGTAATTCATGGTGTTGACTTTAGCTACTTCTACGCCGAAGATCTCTTCAACAGCCTGCTTGATCTCGGTCTTGGTGGCCTTGACGTCTACCTTGAAGCTGTACTTTCTCTCGGCTGCATCGTCCATACTTCTTTCAGTGATGATCGGTGCCTTTATTACGTCGTAAGGAGTCTTCATTATGCATATACCTCCTCAATCTTCTTTACTGCATCCTGAGTGAGGATGAAGCTTGTGCTGTTCAGGATCTCGTAAACATTCATCTGACCAACGTGGCTTACCTTTACTCCGGGGATGTTTGCTGCGCTCTTGACTACGGTTTCGTCGGAAGCTGCGGTGAGGATCAGAGCCTTCTTGGCTGCGCCTACGTTCTTCAGGAAGCTTACCATTTCCTTGGTCTTGGGAGCTTCGAAGCTGAGGCTGTCTACGATGATCATCTCACCGTCCTGAAGCTTGGAAGACAGAGCGGAGAACATTGCCAGTCTTCTTACCTTCTTGTTGATGGTGTATCTGTAGCTCCTGGGCTTGGGTGCGAATACTACGCCGCCGCCGATCTGAGAGGGGTCAGTGCTGTGGCCCTGTCTGTGACGACCGGTTCCCTTCTGTCTGAAAGGCTTGCGGCCGCCTCCGCGGACCTCGCCTCTGGTCAGAGCTGACTGAGTACCCTGTCTCTGGTTTGCCAGGTAGTTCTTGACTACTGCATGAACTGCATATTCGTTGGGCTCGATACCGAAGATAGCATCGTTAAGCTCGATGCTGCCGGCTTCGGATCCTGCCATGTTGAGCATTTTTACTTCTGCCATTTGACTTTTCTCCTTTCAGCCCTACTGACCCTTGACAGCGGTTCTGATCTTCAGGAGGCCGCCCTTGTTTCCGGGAACGGCGCCCTTTACAAGCATCAGGTTTCTGTCTGCGATAACTTTTACCAGAACCAGGTTCTGCATGGTGACTGTATCTCTTCCGGTTCTTCCGGGGCCTTCATTGCCCTTGAATACTCTGGAAGGATAGGTGGCAGCTGCAAGGCCGCCGGGCAGTCTCTTGTGCTTGGAACCGTGGGACATGGGTCCTCTTCTGTGGTGGTTCCTCTTGATGTTGCCCTGGGTTCCCTTACCCTTGGAAGTGCCGGTGATGTCCAGCTTCTGGCCTTCTTCGAAGTCAGCAACTGTGATCAGCTGGCCGAGCTCGTAGCTCTCGCCCTCTTCGGGTCTGAACTCTGCTACATGCTTCTTGACAGGAACGCCGGCCTTTTCGAAGTGGCCTTTCTCGGGCTTGATCTGTCTGCTTTCTTTCTTGTCTTCGAAACCGATCTGTACTCCATAGTATCCGTCGGTCTCAACTGTCTTGATCTGAGTTACGGCTACGGGGCCTGCCTCGATGACAGTTACAGGAATCACTTCTCCTGCTTCGGAAAAAATCTGTGTCATTCCAAGCTTTTTTCCTAAAATTGCTTTCATACTGTTTCCTCCTAAGTTCTTACAGCGGATTGCGTTCTGCAATCATACTAAGCACGTTAGTAATATATTTACTTTCGGTACTTACAGTTTGATTTCGATGTCCACGCCTGCGGGCATGTCCAGCTTCATAAGAGTGTCCATGGTCTTGGCGGTGGGCTCGACGATATCGATCAGTCTCTTGTGGGTTCTCTGCTCGAACTGCTCACGGCTGTCCTTGTACTTGTGAACCGCTCTAAGAATGGTTACGACTTCCTTTTCGGTGGGAAGAGGAATGGGGCCGGAAACTACGGCGCCTGTCTTCTTAGCTGCCTCTACGATCTTCTCTGCGCTGGCATCCAGTGCCTTGTGATCGTAAGCCTTGAGCCTGATTCTGATTTTCTGACTGCTCATTGTGTTGTTATCCTTTCTGTTTTGCTTACCTGAAGCGTTCTTTCGGGGAGCGCTTCGATTGATTTCGCACATTTTCGCTATTCTGTACGAGGTTGTTTTCTTGCCTGTTTTCTTTGAATTTTCAAAGGGTTCGGGGCTTTGTGGACGCGTCTTTGCAACTCATTTTTCAGCGTTACACGCTGCCTGGCGTTCCCTCTTCCTTTACTCAAAGAAAAAGACGCGAGAACTCCTTCGCCCGGCTCTCGGCCGGACAATTCTCCATCGAAATTCCCTGATAGCACAGCAACTTCCGATGTCCTGGCACAAAAGAGAAAGCCTCGCATTGCTTTTCTCTTTCGTAAGCAAGCTTTGATAATATACAACCACCAGGAGCAAAAAGCAAGTGTTTTTTCAAAGTTTTTTTAAGATTTTTTCAGGGCTCAAAAGGCCGTTTTTCAAGGCTTGCGGGATTTTTAACGAAAGGGGGATTTCGGGACTTCAATTGCTACGCACCCGGGTGTTTCATACCCCTCTAAATCTTGTGTAGGGCACCGATACGGACCACAATAGCTTGTTTTTTGGATAAAACAGAGAAAAACCGCCCTTTCAGGCGGCATTATCTGATAATAAATATTCACGAGAGATATTATCAGAATATTGTATAGCTAAACTTCTGTTTTTCAGATAAAAGCAGTGGCTGCGATATATTTATATGGTAGATCTGCCGTTTGAACAGCGAAGAAGCTACCGGAGCCACATGCCAAAGGGATAAAGTTGAAAATAAAAAAGTCTCCGGTGCGGGACCGGAGACAGGATATGCACATGGCATCAGACTGCGTTACTAAGCCTGCTTCTCGCAGAAGAGCTCTATGTCCTCTCCAAGAGGGCCGTAGAAGAAGGCTATTCTGGCGGGATCGCCAGCCAGCACCACATCCTTGGGTTCAATGCGGACGGTGCAGCCCAGGGCCCGGACCTTTTCAATGGTACCGTCTATATCGTCAGTGGCAAGGGCAAAGTGAGCCACTATGCCTGCGTCCTCTGCGGTCTTTCCGCTGTTCATGACCTCCACATAGCCTGCGCCTGTGTCCAGCATGCAGCCGGCAGCCCACTCCCTTTTCATGGTCAGACCAAGAACATCGCAGTAAAAGGCCTTGACCTGTTCGTACTCCTCCATGGAGGCGCACTTCATTGAAACGTGATGTATGCCTGTGATCATTATTTTCTCCTTTTATATATAATTGAATGATTTATTACATGCTCATGAGCCCGGCGGGGTCGCAAAGCCGGGTAGAAAGTCCTGAGCCGGCCCAACAGGCTAGTCAAGCATAGTCAGCATCATGTGGGCGTCATCTGCGGCCTTGACCTTGTCGTTGGCCTTGATAATGATGCCCTCCTCGTCTATGAGATAGGTGGTGCGGACCACGCCCATGTAGCTCTTTCCGTAGTTCTTCTTCTCCTTCCAGACATCGTAGGCCTGGATGGCGGTGAGCTCGGGATCCGCCAGCAGAGTGAAGCCCAGATCGTAGTTCTGCTCGAACTTCTTGTGGGAGGCCACAGAGTCCTTGCTGATGCCAACCACAACGGCGCCCTTTTCCATGAACTGCGGGAACATTTCAGAATAGCCGCAGGCCTGCTTTGTGCAGCCGCTGGTGTTGTCCTTAGGATAGAAATAAAGGATGAGCTTCTTTCCTTTATATTCGCTGAGGGTGTGTATGGTTCCGTTCTGGTCCGGCAGCTCAAACTCCGGAGCCTTTGTACCGACTTCAAGCATGATGTTGTCTCCTTTCAGGGGCCGGTCTGGGGTTCAGTTCCTCCACGGACCTCAGGTCAGCCGATATGACAGTTTTTTATATTCAGTACGATGAGTCACAGCTTTTGGCCATTTTCTGATGACTTAAAATAATAATACCATAAACGCTGTCACATAGCTGAATAAAAAGGCGTTATGAACTCAATTCACAACGTCTGATTGATGACTCTTTCTTAAATTATAGGAATTTGTGTCACAAAAGGGCTCTTTGAAGCTTTATGTTTCATGAAAATATGGCCTGCCAGGCCTGGTTTTGTGACTTGTCCAGGCCGATTCATCAATGCTGTCACAACAACACCTCGCTCAGTCTGGACCATGCACTGTCCGTGTATGAAAGAACGAATATGGGGAGCTCGTGTGCTGAATTCAGAAGAGCTCAGGCAGGTTATAACCCATGCGTTTACTGAATTCAAAGGAGTTCAGGTCTGCTATAGCAGCTCGGGGATCCAGCACTTTCCGGCGGGACGGTAGAACAGCTCGCTGAGAGCAGGCTCTGAATATACCCGAAGATAATGCTCCATGCCGGAGGTCAGAGGCAAATTGGGGAGCTCCTCTAAGAGCTCCCAACGGACTTCGCCCTCATCCGAGGAGCAGAGCTCACCGCTGAAATCCTCGGTGCTGTATAGAAATACGATGTACCGGCAGTCCTTTTCGCACCAGTGGGTGATGCCGCAGAGCCTTGGGCTTGCTATGGTAAGGCCTGTTTCCTCCTTTATTTCTCTTATCACCGAAGCTGTGATAGATTCGCCGGGCTCCACGTGACCGCCGGGAAAGGTGATGCCCGGCCAGTCGGGCTTTCTGCGGTCGATGACCACGACCCTTTCTCCGTCCCTTACCATGCACATATTCATGAGTATCGTGTTTTCTGAGCGTTTCATGGCTTTATTCGTCTATTCCGATGTTCTTGAGGAAGGCGTAGAGATGGCCTCTGTATGCCTCCGGGTCCGTGAGGACGGACATGGCGTGGGGCGCGTCCTCGATCAGGTGCAGTTCGCTGTAGCCTGCGGTGGCAGCCTGCATGTCCCTGCTGTGCTGAGGCAGGATAAAGTTATCCGCTGCGCCGTGTATGAACATGATGGGCACCTGATTGTCCTTAAGGCAATCTATTGGCCTCATGTCCTTATATGAATAGCCGTAGCGGAGCTTTGCTGCCGCCGAGGCCAGGTCTATGGCTGCGCCGGGAACGTGCATGGCGCTGGCGCCCTGCTTGAGCACATCCGCGATATTGCTGAAGCCGCAGTCAGCGACAACAAAATCCAGCTCAGGCTTCGATTCCAGGCAGGCTATTGAGGTGGCGGCGCCCAGGGATTCGCCGTGGATACCAAGGACACCCAGGGGGCCGAAGCGCTCTCTTGCATCCGCTATAATGGCCAGCAGATCCTTCCTCTCCCTTGCGGAATAAGTGCAGAAGGTGGGCTCGTTAAGACCGTGGCCACGAAGATCGTAAACGATCACGTCAAAGCCGTCGTCCAGATACATTTTGGCATATTTCAGAGCGCCGAAGCGGTTGTCCGTGTAGCCGTGGGATATGATGACCCAGCGGCCCCGCCCTTCGGGGTTCTTAAGGTGCTGGGCGTGAAGGATGTAGCCGTCGTAGCTTTCCACGGTGTAGTCTTCTTTTTCCAGGCGATCGTAGAAGCTGAGATCGTAGTGATCCTCCTGCCAGGCTCTGGCGTGCTCCAGGCTCTGCCTTATGATGCCCATGGTGTAGCCGGCCAGATACCAGCCGGTCCCCGCCAGAACGCAGAATAGTATGATTATTATTATCAGTAGCTTAAGCATTTTCCTGCCTCTCCAGACAGATATAGGCCAGCATGCGGTCCTTTTCCTTTGCGCGGCGGTGGGAGTAGTAGTTTTCAGCGTCGCAGACGGTACAGTCCCCGCTGATGGTGATGTTTTCCTCAGGTATGCCGCAGATCTTGAGGAGCTCATCGTTTATGGCTTTAAGGTCCACCAGGTACTTCTGCACTGGCTCAGGCTCCTGGCCTGAGCCAGCATCTGAAGCTGCCGGCGCCTCAAAGCGCAGGGGCTTTACAGCAGTCATCTCCTGGGCCCAGTAGTAGCGGTCGGTGAAGGCCTCTGCCACATCGCCG